>CAIXAQ010000722.1 GCA_903917425.1 uncultured Bacteroidales bacterium | reverse complement strand
GTAAACATGGGAAGCCAGCTCATTTTATATCGGCAGCCCTTGCGCTTGGATGGGTGATTATCAGCCGGCCACAAAACGGGCTCATCGTTCTTGCACTTCCTTTTATCTGCGGAAGCCGTGAATCGTTTATTCTTTTATTCAGGAAAGCAGTCACAAACCTGAAGGTACTATTGCCTTCTGCTTTAGCTCTCATGCTTACACTGCTTATTCCTGTGATATTCTGGTATGCTAAAACTGGTCATTTTTTAGTGTATTCATACGGAAGCGAAACATATGATCTCACAAAGCCTCACCTCTTCCGCTTTCTTTTCAGTTTCGAGAAAGGATGGCTGCTTTATACTCCATTAGCTTTATTCGCGGCGTCAGGTTTAATTTTCCTTTTCAGGAAAAGCAAATGGCAATTTATCAGCCTCACAGCCTTTCTGTTCTTCCTGGTGTATTTTCTATCAAGTTGGTGGGTGTGGAATTACACTTCCTATATCAGCCAGCGCGTCATGATTGATTATTATGCTTTTGTTGCCATTTTGCTGGTTCATATTTTCCAATGGGTTGAAAAAAGGTGGAATAAACTGATTCTGCCACTGATTTTAAGCGGGTTTATACTGCTCAACCTTGTACAATATTTCCAGCAACTTATCTGGGTTTACCCAGCCGGACCGGTAACTGCCAAGACTTATTTCTCCAATTTTTTCAGTTTCAGCAAAGGTTCAACTTTCATGATCCCGGAAAATGAGATCGCAAAAAAACAAAGCTATAGCACTGATTTTGAGAGTTATAAACCACTTTTCTTAACGGACGGCTTCAAGTTTTCAAGACTCAGTTTTTCCGGTAAAAATTCACTGGTTTTAGATTCCGCTTCGAAAGGGAAACAACTGTTTATCAGGGGAATGGCTGGATATAAGGATGTTCGCCCGGTTATACTTCGGATCAGTGGCTGGTATAATGCCGAAGTCCTGGATTCGACTTTGACAGTTGAAGTAAACATCGGAACCCTGAAAAGCAAGTATTCAACGAGCCGTCATAACCTCATGTCCGGGCTTAAAGCCGGACAATGGAAATATGCCGAAATGGCTGTCTACCTCCCCTATTTCCGGTCCGTTTCCGACAGCATTTTTGTTGCATTTCAAAACCTTAGTAAAGGAAAAGTGCTTCTCGATGACCTGCAGGTTGACTTCCTGAAAATGCAGGAAACCTCTCACCACGATTGGATTTTAGCCGCTGATGACAAGGTGGATTCAGCCCGGCTGTTTCATGCCGATCTCGAAAAACCACTCGAAGCGCCCTGGGGAAACCAGGCAACAGTGACCAATCAAAAGGCTTTTTCAGGTCAGAAATCGTCATGCATAAATTCCGTCTCACCTTACAGCGTGGTTTTCGAAAAAGAGCTGGAACTGAACGGAAAGACTGACGGCTATTTCAGGGTTGGTTCTCGTATTTCCGATGCCGACGATTCAGAAGTTTTGCTGGTTTACGATTTTACATCCAAGGGAAAACAGGTTTTTTACAAAACCTATCCTATCCGGACAAAGGGAAGCAATGGCGAATGGACTGTTTCGGAGGTATTCAGGGAATTCCCGGTTGCTAGGCTGAAAGCGGATAAAGTTAAAATTTATTATTGGTATCTTAAAGGCAACTCTCCTACCTATATAGATGATATACAGGTGGATATAGTATATTACAAACCGGTAATATTGATTCCCGAGGCTCCGTTTCCAGGCAGCAAAAATGCGGAGAACCTTGAAATGGTTTGCAGTGATTTCGAAAAAAGAAGTTCGCCTGAATCGGGTTTCATTTCGGAAGTACCGGATGCTTTTTCAGGCCGGAATGTTTGCACGATCAACACGGAGCATCCATACAGTTTTACACACTTTTTGCCACTTAAAGCGATAAATAATTCAAGAGACGCATTTGTAAACATCACGGCAAAAGTAAATTCCGATCAGTACACTTCAACTGCAACTTTGGTAGCCGATTTCAGGCACGAAGGCAAAACAGTTTCCTATAATCCTTTCTATTTAAAAGGGCAAACGGCTAAAGGCCAATGGAATAAAATTGACTTCGGGATTGCAGTTCCTGCAGGAATTACGGCAAACGACTCGGTAATGGTATATTTCTACCTGGCCGGTACGGATGAAGTGCTGATGATTGATGATTTTTGCGTAAATGTTAAAAGGCCAAAGAATAAGTAATGCCGGAAAAAGAGAACAGATGAATACAATCCAAAATTTCAAAAAACCCGAAACGATCTGGCTGATATGTATCCTGCTTATTGCTGCCGCACTGCGGTTTTATCACTACGGATCGTTTTCTTATTCGAACGATGAGTTAAGTGCACTTAACCGCCTGCATTACAATACGTTTACCGAATTAGTTCAGAAAGGTTTTTACGTAGATGGCCATCCGGGCGGGATACAGGTTTTCCTGTGGCAGTGGGTGCGTTATTTCGGTGATAACGAATGGGTGGTGAGGTTGCCATTTGTTCTCATGGGTATTATAGCGGTGTGGATGAGTTACAAAGTAGCCCGGTTTATGTTTGGCACAGCAGCTGGACTTTTTACAGCAGCAGCTCTCACTTTTCTGCAGTTTCCGCTGCTTTACAGCCAGATCGCCCGTCCATACGGATCGGGAATGCTTTTTTGCCTGATGCTGGTGTATTTCTGGCTGCGGATATTTTTTAATGAAAACGGCGGATTGAATAAGGAAAAACCCAAAATGATCCACCTTGCCGGATTTGCCCTGTCAGCAGCGCTTTGCATGTACAACCATTACTTTAGTT
>CAIXAQ010000721.1 GCA_903917425.1 uncultured Bacteroidales bacterium | reverse complement strand
GTTTAAAACTGAAGCCGAAAAGCTCGCTCTCGTAGGCGATTTCAATAGATGGGACGAAAATGCTAACCTCATGAAAAGAGCGAAAGATGGTACCTTTTCGGTAACGGTGGAGATGGAAAGAGGTTTTGAACAACAATTCCGTTATATCGCAGATGGCAAAATATGGCATAACGATGAAGCCGCTGACAAATATGTAACATCCTCACTTGGAAACGAAAATTCAGTAGTGATTTTATAAAATGCTGATAACATTCATCTGAAAAATCCTGCAGTATTTATTTACTGCGGGATTTTTTTTAATCGAACCTGATCGCTTTTACAGGCGAAATGCGGGTTACAACCAGTGATGGCAGCAAAAGCATCAACGTACAGGTGGCTAAAGTACCTGCATTAAGAATAAGCAGGTGAATAACATCAAGATTTATAGGAACCACCGACATGAAATAAGATTCCTGCGGCAGTGTAATCAGGCTGAACTGCTGTTGAATCAGGCATACACCTATGCCTATTATATTTCCGTAGAACAATCCTTTGCCGATAATATAAGCAGCATTGTACAGGAAAATACGGCGGATACTCAGGTTCCTGGCTCCAAGGGATTTTAATATTCCAATCATATTGGTACGTTCCAGTATAAGAATCAGCAAAGATGAAATCATCGCCATTCCCGAAACCAGCACCATTAATATCAATATAATAATCACGTTCATATCCTGGAGTTCAAGCCAGTCGAACATTTGCGGATACAGTTCCCGCACAGTGCGTGCATTCAGATCAAATCCAGCCTCCTTATAAACGACTTTTCCTATCCTGTCCAATTCCTTAAAATCGTTGATATACACATCAAACCCTGAAACGGAATCCTGACTCCAACCATTCAGTTTCTGAATCTGCCGGATATCGCCGAAAATAAATTTCAGGTCAAATTCAGCCAGACCAGTACTGTATATACCTGAAACTGTGAATCGGCGGGCTCGTGCCATATTCTGGATGATGAAATACATCCGCAACGGATCACCTGTTTTAATTTTAAGCAGATCGGCGAGGTTTTGCGAAATAATCACCGATGTACCTGCAGTAGTATCACGTGTGGAAAACGGCTTACCGGAAACAAGTTTATCTTTAAAAAACGACCAGTCGAAATCAGTACCAACTCCTTTAAAAACAACACCTTGTATCTGTTCCGAAGTCTTGATAATGCCGGCTTTGGTTGCAAAAACCTGTACATGTTTTATTCCTTCTGTTTTCTGAAGTGTTCGATAAAATGCCTGGTTTTTGCTGATGGGTGCAAACTCGAAAGAATTATTCGAATCGAATTTGGCGATCTGAATGTGCGAACTGAATCCAATTATTTTATCCCTTATCTGCTTTTGGAAGCCCGTAACAATAGCTACCGAAACAATCATAACGGCCAATCCAAGCGCGACGCTGATAACTGCAATACGAATCACCGGTGCGGAAAAACTTCCGGGACTTCCTTTAATCAAACGGCGGGCAATAAATTGTTCAATGTTCATGCAACTGCAAAAATACTTTTTTTATCCCGTCACAAGCAATCAAATCATGGTATTTGACGGTTCATTATAGAATTTGGCCTTTTATAAAACTTATATCCCCATTTTCAACTAAATTGCACGCTATTTGCATCAAAACAAAATCAGCCAGATTAAAACCAAAGCAATATTTTCATAATGCAGCCAATCAAATACATACTGATTTTCCTGTCACTGATAACTGTACCCATTACGTATAGCCAGGTGCAACCGAATGTAGAAAAATCTGGATCAGAAAAGATTTTAATTTTACCCGGGGCTTACCTTACGGGTGAATATCTCAATTTATTAAAGGACAAAAAAGTTGGCATTGTTGCAAACCAAACTTCAGTGATAAACCAAACCCACCTGGTTGATTCCTTACTTTCACTTGGTGCAAATGTGGTAAAAATATTCGGACCCGAGCATGGTTTTCGCGGCGATCAACCTGATGGAAAAGAAGTTAGCAATACTACCGACCCGCGAACCGGCATCGAAATCGTTTCGCTCTATGGCGACCATAAAAAGCCAAATCAAACTGATTTGACAAATATTGATTTGATGATTTTTGACATACAGGATGTAGGCGCGCGGTTTTATACCTACATTTCGACTCTGACCTACGTTATGGAAGCTTGCGCCGAGAAAAGTATTCCACTTATCGTTCTCGACCGGCCAAACCCGAATGGGTATTATATCGATGGACCTGTTTTAGATACGGCATATGCATCTTTCGTTGGCTTACACTCGGTTCCTATGGTTTATGGTATGACAATCGGCGAATATGCAGCCATGGTGAATGGAGAAAAATGGTTAGCGGGAGGAAAGTCGTGCGATTTAAAGGTCATTAAATGTGCTAATTACACGCATAGTTCACGGTATCAGTTAGCTGTGAGTCCATCACCAAACTTACATGATATGCAAGCAGTATATCTGTATCCTTCCTTATGCCTTTTCGAAGGAACAGTAGTAAGTGTTGGAAGGGGAACTGACAGTCCATTCAAGGTTTTCGGGCATCCGGATTTTGTTATTGGCTCCTATTCTTTTACACCAAAACCTATTAAAGGTGTAAGCGAAAATCCACCCTTAAAAAATCAGCTTTGTTATGGCCAAAACCTTACTGAAGCAGCAGAAATCATTGAAAAAAAGGGACATATTGAATTGTTCTGGCTTATGGAAGCTTATAAAATACTCAACACAAAAACTGAATTCTTTACCGCTTATTTCGATAAACTTGCCGGAACTCAGGAACTGCGCCAACAGATTATTGCCAGAACCGACGAAGTCACGATCCGAAAATCGTGGAAACCAAAACTTGATATTTTTAAGGAAATTCGAAAGAAATACCTGCTTTACCCGGATTTTAAATAGGGAAGGGAATTGCAAATTCCAAACTCGGTGGAGCGGGATT
>CAIXAQ010000720.1 GCA_903917425.1 uncultured Bacteroidales bacterium | reverse complement strand
GTTCAGGCAAAAAATGATAAATTAAAAATGCAGTGAAAGAATTATGAGCAGTTTCCTTTTTTAGGCAGAATTTTGCCAGCTATTGGTGATTTTGATCAAGGTGTTTACTGACTTTTTCGTGCAACTCAATCGGGCTGAATGGTTTCGAGATAAAATCGTTCATCCCTGACAGAAAAATATTTTCATATACGTCGGCTTTTGACGAAGCGGTAAGAGCAATGATCGGGAGGGAGACATAAGGTTCAATTCCGAAATGGCGAATTGCTGCTGAAGCCTGATAGCCATCCATTTCCGGCATTTGCAGATCCATCAGTACGAGGTCATACTTTTGAATTTGAATTTTTTTAACAGCAATCAGGCCATTTTCGGCAGTTTCCACTTTCAGGTTCCAACCCAATAAAAATTTCTTTGCAATGATCCTGTTTACATTGTTGTCTTCCACAAGTAAGATTCGCTGCTGGGCAAAGGAAGTAAACTCATAGGCATCTTCCCTGATCAGTGTTTCGGCGGAAGCATCTGTAACCCTGGCAAAAGTGATAGAAAAATAAAAGCGGGTTCCTTTGCCTGCTTCACTTTCAACGTGTATTTGGCTGCCATACAACTCCATGAGTTTTTGTGTAATGGCTAGCCCCAGCCCTGTGCCTCCGTATTTTCGCGATGTTTCGGAACTTCCCTGCGTAAAAGCATCAAAAATGGTGTTTAAGGTGCTGTCGTCCATTCCAATACCTGTATCGGTGACCGAAAAGTCAATCACCACATCCTTCCCTTTTATCGAATTCAGCTTCAGGTCGATAATTACTGAACCATTTTCGGTAAATTTGAGTGCATTGCTCAACAGGTTATTCATAATCTGCGATAAACGGAGCGGGTCGCCAACTACATTGGTAGGTAATTGATCGTCGTAGTTGTAATGCAGGTCGATGTTCTTATGCCTGGCTCTCAGCATCATAGTCGATATAATTTCTTCGATTATGTTTTTGAGGTCGAAATCGATTTGTTCGAGGCTTATTTTTCCGGCTTCCGCTTTGTTGAAATCAAGAATATTGTTAATCAGGGCTAGTAGATTTTCGGCCGAAAACCTCAGGGTCTTTAAGTCATCCAACTGATCGGGCCGGGGGTTATTTTGAATAAGCAGGTGCGAAAAGCCGATAACGGCATTCATTGGTGTGCGGAGTTCGTGGGTCATCACCGATAGAAATTTGCTTTTGGCATCCGATGCCTCCTCTGCTCTTGCTTTAGCTTCCTGTAACTCTATATTGGTTTTCTCAAGTTCGTCATTTTTAAGCACCATACTTTGGTTCTGAGCTTCAATATATCCTTTTTGCTCCCTGATTTCGTGCGTCCGCTCGTTTATAGCCCGTTCGAGGTTCTCGTTGTCCCATTTTAATTTATTGGTATATAACTTTACGCCAATCCAAAATAAAGCGAATAATAGGACAGCCATAATAAGCATAACCCACCAACGGAAATACCAGATACGTTTCACCGTGAATTCCCACTCCAATGGTTTGCTGTACATATAATTACCATATTGTTTGGCACGTATCAGCAGTTTGTATTTACCGGGATTGAGATTGGCTAAAATGATTTCGTTCGATTTATTTATCTGTTTCCATGTGGTATCGCGCCCCTGCAGAAACATTTCAACAGTAAGATATTTAGCCGGATAATCGGGAACTCCAACTTTCATTGTCACAAACGACTTATCGCTGAAATAAGTGCCGGCTGACTTGAACGAAATGGATCGCATATTATTTATCAACAGGTCTAAAATGACCGGGACAGAAGTTTTTACCGGAAGTGCGATAGGTGCAGATACTACAAGTCCATTAACGGTGCCAGCCCAGATCCTGTTTTTCCTGTCAATTTTCAAACATCGGTAATCTATTGATTTGGAAGTCATGCCTGCACGTTCATCAAACGAAATTAGTTCGTTGCTGTAGAGTTGGTGCAAACCTAAACTATTCCCGAACCAGACATTGTTGTTGTTATCTATAGCCACAGCTTTTACAGCATCAGCAGTCATGCCGCCGGTATTGATACGGGTAAAAAGGCCATTCTCGAATTTAATCAGCCCAAAAGAGGTTCCCATCCAAAGTCCCGACTTTTTATCGAAAGCCATATCGTTGATATTAATATCAATATTTCGTTCGAAAATCAAAGGTTTGCTGAGGTTGACAAACCTGTCACTTTTGGCATCGTATGAAAAAAGAAATGCTGTATCGGCCATTGAACCGGCAAAAACCTTGCCTTTGTTATCAATAGTTGTGATCAAAGGGCGTGAAGTAATTCCCTCATCAACACCATATTTTTTCAATGTAAAGCCGGAAGTTATCCTGATCAGCGAGCTGTTTGCATCCTGGCAAGCCCAAATACTGCCTGACTTATCGGCCATCAGGTGGAATACAGCATTCCCGTCAGCCTTTAAATTGTAGGTATGTATAACTGCACCCTTGCTATCCTCAAACCATATTTTTGCTTCAACATCCGAATACCAAATTCCATCGTTTACTGGTAAAGCCTGCAGAATGGTTGTTTTCGACGTTTTCACAATTTGAGCTACACCTTCTGCCTCCAAATGAGCAGCTACAACTTTCCCGCCATCGGTAAAGCACATCCTACCATCGCTAAACTCATTAATGTCCTGGATATAAGTTGTCGAATATTTCTGATACGGCGAACCAAACAAAACGGTTTTCATAAGGAATAAACCGTTGTCGGAACCTATCCAGATATTGCCATCGTCAGCCAGCCATAGGTGATTCACGTTCTTGCCCGGAAAATCAGGTATTTGTCCGAAAGTATAATCAGGACCATTTTTTTTAATCTCAAACAATCCATTGGCCCATGTTCCTGCCAGAAAATGGGTTTTTGAAAGGCTTATCAAACTGGAAATTTCGATGTCTGTTTTTATAGACTTCATTTTCCTGCAGGTTCCATTAACATCGAATTGAAGCTCGAATACACCGGTGTGAGTGGAAACCAGTATAGTTTCGCTGTCTACATTTAAAACACATTGAACATTTGACAATCGTTGAGGAAGCACCAACTCGATAAAAATGTTCTTTTTTTGATCATACCTGAAAACATAACCCGGTTCTGAAAAACTATAT
>CAIXAQ010000719.1 GCA_903917425.1 uncultured Bacteroidales bacterium | reverse complement strand
TATAAAAAATATATAATTTTGCCGCTCAAAAATAATAATAATGGACGAAAAACTTGACCGTATATTATCTGAAAGCACTCGGCTGTTCAAAAAGAATGGAATACGAAGTGTATCAATGGACGATATCTCTAAGGAATTGGGAATGTCGAAAAAAACGATTTACCAGTATTTTGCCAATAAAACTGAACTAGTCGAAAAGGTACTTGGCTATATGCACGAAAAGGAAAGAATCCCTTGCATAGGCGAAGACACGGCGAATATGAATGCCATTGATATTCTTTTAGCCGTAAGCCGGAATGTGAGCGTACAGTTGAAAGACATGAACCCTATTAATGCTTACGAGTTACAGAAGTATTATCCGACCATTTACCGCGAATTCATTATCAGGAAACGTGACCATGTATTTGAGCAGGTAAAACAAAACTTTACCCAGGGAATTGCCGAAGGAATCTACCGGAATGACCTGGACATTGACCTGGTTGCCAGGCTTTACATCCAGAAATTAGTGGATGTTCACGACCCTGAATTTTTATCCTCAACAAATTTCGGGTTCGAAAAAGTATTCCAGGTTATGTTCGATAACCACATCCGGGGCATCGCCAATGCCGTTGGATTAGCCTATTACGAAAAACAAACTAACACATCAAATAGCAATTTATAAACTATGAAATTACAAATCATTACCTTTTTTACAGCTATGCTGCTAATTGCTTTGCACAGGCCTGCATTCGCGCAGGACAGCCTGACTGTTACCAATTCCTTCAGCCTAAAGCAGGCTCAGGACTACGCAATTAAAAACAATGCCAATTCCAGGAATTCGGCTATCGATATGGAGATAGCGAAAAAGAAGATCTGGGAAACCACTGCAATCGGGTTACCACACATCAGTGCACAGGTTAATTACCAGCACTTATTTACGGTTCCTGAATTAAGTCTCGGTGGCAGCACTTACCTTGCAACAAATCTTCCGGCCGGCACACCCATAACTTCTGATGATATCAACAACCAGAGTGTTTATATGGGATATAAGCCGGGTGCGCCAATCAAATTAGGTGTTGCAAATAATACCACACTTGATCTTACCGTTTCTCAATTGATTTTTAGCGGAGAATACATTGTAGGATTGCAGGCTACTAAAGTGTTTTACACCATGACCGATCAAAGCCGTCAGAAAACCGAAATCGATCTGAAAGAGAGTATCGCCAATTCATATGCCATGGCTCTGGTTTTCGAACAAACACGCCTGGTGTTGAATCAGTCGCTCGAAAACACGACTAAAACCCTCTCTGATATGCAGGAAATGTATAAGCAGGGACTGGTTGAGAACACCGATGTGGATCAGATTGAACTGGTTAGCCTCACGCTTAAAAATGCAGTTAGTTCGATGAGCCGCCAGATTGATGCCACCTATGATCTTCTTAAATTTCAACTGGGGATGCCGTTTACTGACAAAATTGCACTTACTGATAACCTCGAAAGCATTGCAAATACTGTAAACCTCGAAACTCTGATCGCAGCCCAGTTTAATATAAACAACAACCTTGACTATCAAATCCTTCAAACTTCGGAAGAAATCAGCAAACTGAACCTGAAAAGGGAGAAAAGCACCTATTTGCCGAACCTGGCTGCTGTTTACAGGCACAATGAAATGATGAATGAGCCCGCTTTTAATTTTAACCCGAAAGACGTAGTCCAGATTGCGATGAATGTGCCAATTATTTCAAGTGGTGAGCGAAACAGCAGGGTGCAGCAGCGCAAACTCGAATTGCAGAAAGTTACCAACACCAAGGACAATGTTGCCAACGGCCTGCAACTTCAGTACTTAAATACCCGTAATGAGCTTACAACTGCATACGAGAAATACCTGAATGACAAAAGGAATATTGAACTCACCAAACGCATCTTAGACAAATCACTTATAAAATTCAAAGAAGGTCTTGCCAGCAGCAGGGATGTAACGGAATTTCTAAACCAATACCTGACGGCTCAAAGCAATATGTACACTTCAATGCTTACCCTGATTTCAGCCAAATATAAACTCGACAAATTAAACAACAACTTTTAATCAAAATATAAAACTGACATACAATGAAAACTATGAATAAATCAATTCTTTTCCTTCTGATGGTGGTATTGGCAGTAGCCTGCAACAAACCTGCCGATAAAAAAACAGAACTTGCCAAACTCAAAAAGGAACGCGACCAATTATCGGCACAAATTAAAAACCTCGAGACCGAATTACAGCTAAGCGATACCAACAAAGTAAGCAAAGTAACAAGTGTTTCGGTAACCGAAGCAAAAGTGGCCGAGTTCAGTCATTTCCTCGAAGTACAGGGGAAAGTGGATGGCGAAGACAATATTGCTGTTTCTGCCCAGATGGCCGGAGCAATTACTTCTGTATTTGTAAAAGAAGGCGACCAGGTGCGTAAAGGACAGGTTCTTGCTCAAATTGACAACTCGATCATTCAGCAGCAAATTGCCAGCACCAAACAGCAACTCGATTTTGCAACAAACTTATATATGAAACAAAAGGCTCTCTGGGATCAGCAGATCGGCAGCGAAGTTCAATACCTTACTGCAAAAAACAACAAGGAGAACCTCGAAAAAGCCATTGCAACCCTGAATGATCAGCTCGAAATGACACGAATAAAATCGCCCATCAACGGAAGTGTGGAAGAAGTGAACCTGAAAGTGGGCCAAATGGCTTCACCAGGGCTTCCGGCCGTGCGCGTTGTTAACTTTGCCAGTGTTAAAGTAGTGGCCGAAATAGCCGAAGCCTATGCTCCTAAGGTGAAACCCGGCAACAAAGTAATTGTTTTCTTCCCCGATTTCAATACCGAAGTGGTATCACAGATTCGCTTTACCAGCAAATACATCAACCCGATTAACCGCACTTTTATCAGCGAAGTTCGTTTAGGCCCGAGCAAAGTAGAGTATCGTGCCAATATGATGGCAGTTGTAAAAATTAACGATTATCACAATCCTTCCGCGTTTGCATTGCCAATCACACTCATTAGGGATTCGCAATCCGGTAAGTTTATTTATGTTGCCAAAGAAGAAAACGGCAGACTGGTAGCCCGCAGACTTATTATTACAGTGGGAAGTACCTACAACGGATTAGCCGAAATTACCACCGGAATTACAACCGGCGACAAAATTATCACCACTGGTTTTAACAGCCTGATCGATGGCGAACTTATTCAGGTTAACTAAACCGGGTTATTCACTTTGTTAAAAACATTTATGACAATATTATGAAGAAAAATAATTTCAAAGAGTTTTTTGCCACAAGCTGGGCTATTGATAACAAAACCAGTATTTATGTTCTGGCTGCGTTTATCACATTGCTGGGAATAAGCAGCTATAACAGCATTCCAAAGGAGCAGTTTCCCGAAATTGTGATTCCAACAATTCTTGTAAACACAGTTTACCCGGGCACATCACCTGAGGACATGGAGAACCTGGTTACCCGCCCTATCGAAAAGCAACTGAAAGGGATAAATGGTGTTAAGAAAATCACCAGCAACTCCCTTCAGGATTTCTCGTCAATAGCTGTTGAGTTTAATACGGATGTTAAGGTTCCCGAAGCGAAGCAGCGAGTTAAAGATGCTGTCGACAAAAGCAAATCCGATCTTCCGAACAACCTGCTTACCGATCCGAATGTGAAGGACATCGATTTCTCGGAAATCCCTATTATGTTTATCCAGGTTTCGGGTAATTATGATCTTGACCAGCTGAAGAAATATGCCGAAATTGCACAGGATCGTATTGAATCGCTCAGCGAAATTACCCGCGTTGATATTGTGGGTGCGTTGGAACGCGAAATTCAGATCAATGTTGATATTTATAAAGCCCAGGCTTCGAGCGTGACATTAACCGATATTGACCGCGCTATAGCTGCTGAAAATGTAACTGTTTCGGCTGGTAACATCAGCACATTCGGCATGAAACGATCCATCCGTGTTCAGGGACAATTTACCAACCTCGAAGTAATGGGTAATATCCTTATTAAATCGGCCAGCGGTGCAACTGTTTACCTGAAAGATGTTGCCGAAATAAAAGATACTTTTAAAGAACAGGAAAGTTTTTCGCGTTTGAACGGACAAAATGTTATCACACTCAACGTGGTTAAGAAAAGCGGCAAGAACCTGCTTGAAGCTTCCGACAAAATCAAGAAAATACTCAATGAGGATCTCATAAATAAAGAATTCCCTAAGGATCTTAAAGTTTCCCTTACCGGTGAACAATCACGATACACCCGCAACACTCTCGAAGAACTGAACAACACCATCATTATCGGGATGATACTGGTTACGCTTGTATTAATGTTTTTCATGGGATTCACCAATGCATTTTTTGTGGGACTTGCAGTGCCTCTTTCGATGGCAATAGCATTTATGATCATGCCGGCTCTTGGTTTTACCATGAATATGATCGTCATGTTCGGGTTGATTTTTGCCCTTGGAATTGTGGTTGATGATGCCATCGTGGTTATCGAAAATATTCACCGTACACATCAGAAGCAGCCTAATATTATACTGGCGGCAAAACAAGCCGCAGGGGAAGTGTTTTTGCCTATTTTATCGGGGACGCTGACGACTCTTGCACCCTTTTTCCCACTTGCTTTCTGGCCGGGAATTGTAGGCAAATTTATGTTTTATATACCTGTAACGCTTATTATTACTCTTTTCGCCTCGCTGTTTGTCGCCTATATCATCAACCCGGTATTTGCCGTTTCATTCATGAAACACGAATTCGATGCACCCGATAAGACAAAAAACAGGAAACGAATGATTGTTGAGATAGCTGTTTCGCTGGGTTTAGCCCTTGTCAGTTACGCTTTTTATGCCTCAAATCATAACCCGACTGCTTTTGGATTCGGGAACTTCTTCGTGTTTGTTGCCCTGTTATTTGTATTCTTCCACACCTTATTGAAACCATATATCAAATGGTGGCAGGAAACTGCATGGCCAAAGTTTATGCAGATGTATGAAAAGCAACTGCGTTTTTTCCTGAAAGGCAAAAATCCCTGGTATTTGCTTGTGGGCGTTGTCACTTTACTTATCCTGACTTTTGTAGCAACGGGTATCCGTAATCCTAAAGTCCTGTTTTTCCCCAACAATATGCCCAATAGTATTAATGTAAGGGTACAGATGCCGGTAGGAACTGATCAGAAAGTTACTGATTCAGTTACCAAAATTGTAGAACACCGTGTATTAAATGTTCTTGGTAAAAACAATCCTGATGTTGAATCGGTGATAACCAATATTGCTCTCGGAGCCGGTGATGATATGGACTTCAGCCGTAACCTTGCAGCAGAAAAAGGTAAAGTGACCATTAACTTTGTGGAATATAAAAACCGTATCGGGAGAAACACCACTGAATACCTCGATATGATACGCCAGGAAGTAAAAGGAATACCCGGAACCGAGATAACCACCGATAAAAACCGTTCAGGACCTCCGACCGGTAAACCTGTGAATATTGAGATCACAGGCGAAAACCTACCGGAACTCATTGCCGATGCAGGTGCTTTTAAGAACTACCTCGATTCTATCCAGATTCCCGGAGTTGAAGACCTGAAGAGCGATTTCCAGGAAAACAAACCCGAAATTGCCATCAACATCGACCGCGAACGGGCTAACCACGAGGGTATCAGCACAGGACAGATCGCCATGGAAATCCGCACCGCCGTGCTCGGCAAGGAAGTATCCAAGTACAAAATGGATGAAGATGAATTCCCTATTCAACTCAGGTATTCACTGAACACCCGCGAAAATATCAACAAACTGATCAACCTGAAAATCACCTACCGCGATATGAATTCAGGGCTGTTACGCCAGATTCCTTTATCGTCTATAGCGAAAATTGAATATGTGGATTCCTATGGCGGTATCAAACGCCAGAACCTTAAAAGGATCATTACATTGTCGAGCGGCGTCATGACCGGATATACTGCCAACGAAATTGTTGCACAGATAAAGAAACTGGCTGCCGATTACCCGGTTCATGAAGGTGTAAACATCAAACTCACCGGAGAACAGGAAGACCAGGCCGAAACCTCGGCATTCCTAGGAAAAGCCATGCTTATTGCTATAGGGCTTATCTTCTTCATTCTCATCACCCAGTTTAACTCTCTGAGTAAAACTATTATTATTCTTAGTGAAGTAATTTTCAGTGTAATCGGCGTCCTTTTGGGGATTGTAATTTTCGATATGTCGATCTCAATCATTATGACCGGTCTTGGAATCGTGGCGCTGGGAGGTATAGTGGTGCGAAACGGAATATTGATTGTCGAGTTTATCGACACGCTGAAAGAGCGTGGGCTGAAAACCCGTGAAGCCATAGTTCAGGCCGGATTAACACGTATTACGCCTGTGATTCTTACAGCAACGGCTACCATACTTGGACTTGTCCCACTTGCAGTCGGGTTTAACCTCAACTTCGCAACCATGTTTACACAACTCAACCCACAGATCCATATCGGCGGCGATAATGTAATGTTCTGGGGACCACTTTCCTGGACAATTATTTTCGGTTTGAGTTTTGCGACTTTCTTAACATTGTTATTTGTTCCTGCAATGTATATCATTGCTTATGAAATGAAGATCCGGCTGAAAAGAAGGAAATCGAACAAAACTGAGCTGGATTAAAAGCTAATTCTGCTGGTCAGTACTCGAAAAGTGGCATAGAAAAATTCTATGTCACTTTTTTTTATGGCTTTTTTAAACAATCTTATCAAAAGACTGTTTCTTATTTAGAACAATTCTAAATACTATTATTGCTTTCTAAACTCTATTGTTTGTTTCCAATTCAGCATGATTGATTCAAATTACATGTCAAATAAGGAAAGGACATTGAAATGAGTGCAGAATAACAGATGGTACACTGAACTAGCTAAATCAATAATCCTTAACCATTTTAATTATGAAAATCAAACATCTACCCTGGATTTTATCAATCTGTGCCATTGTGCTGTTTAGCGGTTATGGCATGATGTACCCTACCGGAGCTCCCGAAGCTAAAACAGGTTCACCCGGCGATGGTGCCAATTGTACCGAATGTCACGGAGGAACGGCAACCACTACCAACGGGCAAATAACATCCAATATTCCGGGAACCGGTTATGTTCCGGGAACTACTTACCAGATCACAGCTACAAACCCTTTAACCGGTGCGGGTAAAATGGGCTTCGAAGTTTCACCGCAAAATGCCGCAGGCACTCAACTTGGAACACTCATTGCCGGTTCGGGAAGTCAATTGGTAGGTGGCACCAAATATGTAACACATACCAATGCAAACGCCACAACCAGTACCTGGACATTTGGCTGGGTAGCACCAGCCGCTGGAACCGGAGCTGTCACTTTTTACGGTGCATTTGCACGCAGAAACCCCGGTCCGGTCACAAAAAGCACTCTTACTGTGCAGGAGGCTCTGGCATTACCGGCAGGTGCCGGCCCGATCACGGGCCCTCCAACCGCTTGTAAAAACAATAGCGCATCCTATTCGGTTGGTACTATTGCAGGTGCGACCAGTTATGTTTGGACTGCTCCTTCGGGTGCTACTATTGCGAGTGGGCAGGGAACTGTTTCTGTCAGCATTTCTTTCGGCGCATCTGCTGTTTCGGGTAATGTAAGTGTTTATGGCACCAATTCGTCAGGAAATGGCGCTCCCTCAAACAAGGCGGTTACAGTAAATTCGGCACCGGTAATGGTGGTGGCACCCGATGGCCCATCTATGGTGAATCTGCAAAACACTACGACTTGCAGTTATACAACCTCTTCTACGGCAGATTCTTATGTTTGGCAAATAATCCCTGCTGCTGCCGGGACAATTTCGGGAACAACCGCCATGTGTATGGTTTCGTGGAACAGCTCCTTTATCGGTAATGCCGAAATTTCAGTTAAAGGTTCGAATTCCTGTGGCGAAAGCGCCTGGTCGCCGGCAAAAATTGTCCAGGTTCTCAATACTACCGGAATCGTTGAGAATCCTTCAGATATTATTGTTAATTCAAGCGAGTCAGCCGGTTACATTAAACTGACCCTGAATACCGATGCTAACCAGGCTCATGTGCAAGTATTCGACCTTTCAGGCCGGGTTATTCTTACTTCCACCATTCCGGGAAGCGGAACTCAACAACTCGACCGTCAGTTAAAGGCAGGTGTTTATATTATTGCTGTTGAAGCAGGAAGTTCCCGCCTCAAAAAGAAAATACTTGTCATGTAAACCCCAGAGTCCTGGTTTTAAAGAAGTGGTTCTACTGGTAATTTGGTGGTTAAAAGCATTGTCGGAAGTTGGAAGACGGGAGTCGGAAGCTACCCATTAAATAATTATTCAACTACAAGTAAAAGATTGTCTGACAATTAACTTTATCCGAGTTGTTTTCTAACTTAGCAGGAATGTAGTATCAGTTGCAGAGCCACTTCGGTCTTCTGACTTCAGTCTTCTGACATTCTAAAACCAATTCAATTCGTGATAGAACCAATGAAATCAGCCGATCTTTATAACTTTCCTTCTCTATTATTCTTCCGGAAATATTTATTATAGCCTATGATGAGATGAATCCCATGCATATAATTATAAGGAAATGGGGCTAAATGGTTGAAAATAGCAATTAGTCAACAATCCAACCAAAAAAAGGAGGCACTGTCAATTCAGTTGTCTTCTTTTTTTGTATTTATTAGAGCTATCACGGTTTCCATGAGGTCGTTTCGTGTTAAATGATGTTAATATTTCGGACAATGCAATCGGACAATCAAGTGACAATCACTTTTATTACTTGTTGATTTATACTATTTTATATCGATATTAATCTACTTAAATACCTAAATCTAAAGTGGAAATTGAATTCCAATATAAAATACTTAGATATGTATATATTTTTATATTTACCTTTGTCACTCTCTATTCACTCGATATTTGATAAGCCATTTTACTAAAAACCAACATTCAAAAAAATGAGGATTAAACATTTACCCTGGATTTTCGCTTCAGTCGCTATTATGTTATTCAGCGGCAACACAATGATGTACCCTAATGGCGCTCCGGCTGGCGTAACAGGCTCACCTGGTGATGGCTCAAATTGTACATCGTGTCATGGTGGCACTGCTACTACTACTGCCGGACAAATCACTTCCAATATCCCGGCTGCTGGTTATGTGGCAGGTACAAGCTACCAGATTACCGCTACCAATCCAATTGCGGGAACCGGTAAATTAGGATTTGAAATTTCGCCCCAAAATGCTACGGGTACCCAACTCGGAACCCTGGTTGCAGGCTCAGGAAGCAAACTGGTAGGCACAAAATACATAACACATTCCAATGCGAACTCAACAACTAAAACCTGGACTTTCGGCTGGGTAGCTCCTGCTGCCGGAACAGGTGCTGTTACTTTTTACGGTGCCTTTGCAAGGAAATACCCGGGTATAGTAACACTTAGCTCCCTCACCGTCCAGGAGGCAGCATCCTTGCCTGCAGGCGCGGGAACAATAACTGGTCCTGCTGCTGTTTGTAAAAACAATTCCGATACCTATTCGGTTGGTACTATTGCAGGTGCAACCAGCTATGTGTGGACTGCTCCTTCGGGTGCTACCATTGTTAGCGGACAAGGCACTGTTTCGGTAAGTGTATCTTTCGGTGCATCAGCAGTTTCGGGCAATGTTAGTGTATATGGTACCAACGCAGCAGGAAATGGCTCTCCATCAAACGAGGCGGTTACCGTAAATTCGGCACCTGTGATTGCGGTGTCGCCTGATGGCCCATCTATGGTGAATCTGCAAAATACCACAACCAGTACTTTCTCTACTACTGCATCAGCTGATACTTATGTTTGGCAGTTAAGCCCGGCGACAGCAGGAACAATTTCAGGAACTTCCGCTTCATCTTTGGTAACCTGGAATAACTCTTTTATCGGCTGGGCCGAAATAATTGTCAAAGGGTCGAATACATGTGGCGAAAGCACCTGGTCGCCTGTAAAATCCGTCCAGGTACTCAACACTACCGGAATCGTTGAGAATCCTTCAGATATTATTGTTAATTCAAGCCAGTCAGCCGGTTACATTACTCTTACCCTGAATACCGATGCCAACCAGGCTCATGTACAATTATTTGATCTTTCGGGTAGGATTGTGCTTAATACCACCATTCCTGGAAGCGGAACCCAACAACTCGACCGTCAGTTAAAGGCAGGTGTTTATATTATTGCAGTTGAAGCAGGAAGTTCCCGCCTCAAAAAGAAAATACTTGTCATGTAAACCCCAGAGTCCTGGTTTTAAAGAAGTG
>CAIXAQ010000718.1 GCA_903917425.1 uncultured Bacteroidales bacterium | reverse complement strand
TGGTGTGAATTTTGCCTGGAGTACTTTTTACGAAAGGAAGGATTATGCCAGTTATACCCGCGATAATGCCACGCTGACAGGTGTACAGTACCGTTATGATAATCTTTTCCCTATGCTGGTAAATGCTCATTATACCATTGGAACCGGAACCGTTGTGCCTTATGTTGGGCTTGGCGTTGGCACCATGTATGATTTGCGTAACACCGATATGGGAACCTGGACAATTGAAGAAGACAACTGGCATTTCCTGATGAGTCCTGAAGCCGGCTTTATGTTCGATGTTTCACCTGGTACAAGTTTGAAGTTAAATGCTAAATACGATTACGCCTTCAAAATTAAAGATGCTGATGCATTTGGAAACCTAAATATCAGTCTGGGTTTCGTATTTAATAGCTGGTAACGTACTTTAAATCGATCAAAATATGAATAAAAAGCTCTTTTCTTCACGGGAAGAGCTTTTTTTTCTGATCTTCGTTATCAGAATGACCGGCAGTTATTCCATTATTAATAAGGTCGGTAGCAATGCTACTTCGAATTGCTCCACTACTCGTTCGACAGAACCTGAGCTCAAGGTTGCCGTATTTTGAAATATATTTGTATCCATTTAAAACCTCTTTGCCATGAACATTAAAGTTTCATTCCGAAAAGAAATACTACTAAGCGGTTTTTTGATTTTTCTCACTTTTAGCGCAGCAATGGCGCAACGCCCCAAAGTCGGCCTTGTTTTAAGTGGCGGCGGAGCAAAGGGTATTTCTCATATTGGGGTGTTACAGGCTATCGATAGTGCCGGCCTTAAAATTGATTATATAACAGGCACCAGCATGGGGAGTGTCATTGGCGGGTTATATGCTATTGGTTATTCCGGTAAAGAAATTGAAAAAATTGCGAATAAGCTGGATTGGGATGCTATACTAAGCAATAAACCGAATTACACGGATATCAGCATAGACGAAAAGGACGAATACGGAAAGTACTCTGTTGAACTTGGCATTAAAGACCTTAAACCACAGATCGGCACCGGATTAATTGAATCGGAGGAGCTATGGCTCACCCTGAACGATTTATTTTTACCGGTGTACAATATCAAGGATTTCTCGAAATTCAATATTCCTTTTAAATGCATTGCTACCGATTTGTCGGACGGCAAAGCCGTGGTGCTTTCGAAAGGAGAAATTGTTACCGCAGTGAGGTCGAGTATGGCCATTCCCAGTGTATTTACAGCTATTGATTATGATTCAACCAAATTGGTTGATGGCGGAATTATCAGGAATTTCCCCGTATCGGATATAAAAAAAATGGGAGCTGATATCGTAATTGGCGTCAACCTTTTTACCGGACTGCCTGATATTTCAAAATTGAATAACGTGCTGGATGTTTTTTATCAGATCACCCAGTACCGGGATGCAGAGGATCTGGTACATGAAAAAAAGCTCTGTAACCTTATTATCGAACCACCGGTTGAAAAATACAGTGCAGGTAGTTTCGATGCTACAGATTCTATTATGCTGATTGGCAAGGAAATGGGAAACCTCTATTACCCTTATTTCAAACACCTGGCTGATTCGTTAAATAAGTTATACCCGGTTAAATATAGTCCGAATGGACGTTTGCCAAAAACTGAATCTATCATTATTGACGAAGTAACATTCGATGGTATAAAAAACACAAGCATGAGCCTGCTTTCGGATAAAATCCAGATAAAACCCGGCCATTCCTATACGGCAAGTCAGATCAACAAAGGCTTCAGGAAAGCATACTCGAGCCGCTATTACGATAATGTATATTATGAATTGAAACCAACTACCGATGGGCATGCAAAAATGGTTTGTAAGGTTAAGGAAAGTCTTTTGACACAGGTAAAACTTGGATTATCTTACCATTCTTACAGCGGAGCTGCAATTTTGGCTAATATTACTGTAAGGAATCTGTTTCTCGACAAATCGCGCACCATGGTTAAAATTGCAGCCGGTGAATACTTCAGATTTATGGCAGAGCACAAGCAGGCTTTCGGTCCAAAAGCAACTAATTATATTAACATTGCCTACCGTATTGAAAATCTGCCATTAAATATATACAATGGTGCACAACAGACTTCGCTTTACCACGTCAACTACAATCAATTTGACCTTAACTACACCCGGGTATTCAATACTAACTGGAGCCTGGCAGCAGGAATCAGGCACCAGAGAAATACATTTTCGCCCGGAGTTACTGATAACCTGAAAGTGGATGGGAATATGAATAATTACTTTACTTACCTGAAGTCGGAAGCTAAAACAACCGATCGAAGATTATACCCTACCAGCGGATATGAGTTTTCAGCGGTTGCAGGAGTGGTATTTAACCGGAAAGCGCAAATCAATATTTATAATAATGAGGGCACTACAATAGATACATCAGAATTGATAAATGGTAAACCTGAATTTTACAGGTTTATGATAAATTACTCCCGGTATCACGCACTGAGCAGTAAATTGGTTTTCCTTTTCAATTTACAGGCGGGTATGACGGTGAATTCTCAGGGATTTATTTTCGATAATTTCTATCTGGGAGGTGTACAGGACCTTTCCGAAAGGCAGATGGTATTTGTAGGACTGAACGAAGGGCAGATTACTTCCACTTCTTTGACCTCAGCACTGCTTGGGATGCAATATAATCTCAGCGGCAGCCTCTTTCTTACCGGCAAGGTTAATACAGCCATGTACAATTTCAGCACACCAACAAATATATATGATGAGGATCAGTTGAAATGGATAAACGGTTTTTCGTTGGGGCTGGGTTACAACCTGGGAGTTTTACCTATGGAATTTACGGCTATGTACTCACCCGAAATAGGAACTATATACTCACACGTTAAAATTGGTTTTATTTTCTAAAATGTGAATCTGTTAGACATGTGACGTATTAATTCGGGTCGCGATTCAAAGTCGCAACCGGGCGGTGATGTCAAGATTTCCTTATAAATGCAAGCGGATTATTTTGTCAATTCAAAACTTGTTTCGAGGCAACTCGCCGAATTTGTCCCGATAAATACTTTAAAATCGCCCGGCTCGGCTTTTAATTGCAGATCGTTGTTATAAAAAGCAAGGTCGGCTGAGGTTAACGAAAAAGTAAGCGTACGGCTTTCACCTGCCTTCAGGAATACTTTCTGAAAGCCTTTTAATTCCTTTACCGGGCGGGTGATACTTCCAACCATATCGCGGATGTATAACTGAGCCACTTCTGATCCATCGTATTTGCCTGAATTTGTAATGGTTACTGAAATAGTCAGAGTGCCGTTCATCGGTAATTTTTGTTTATCCGGTTTCAGATCCGAATAGTCGAAAGTTGTGTAGCTCAAGCCATAGCCAAATGGATAAAGAGGTGCATTTTCAACATCCAGGTAAAAGCTTTTGTATTTATCATTTCTATCGCCCACATAAGGGCGACCGGTATTTTTGTGGTTGTAATAAATGGGTATCTGACCTACGTTAACAGGAAAAGTCATCGTTAATTTTCCAGATGGATTGTGTTTTCCGTAAAGCACATTTGCCACAGCGTTGCCGGCTTCGATACCGCCATGCCAGGCCTCGAGTATGGCAGGCACATTGGCAGCTTCAAATTCCATGGTAACCGGGCGTCCGCTCATGAGAACCAATACGACTGGTTTACCTGTTTTTAATAGGGTTTTAAGCAATTCGAGCTGGCGACCGGGCAATCCGATTTCGCTTCTGCACGAAGCTTCACCGCTCAGTTCCGCAGGTTCGCCTAATACTGCAACTATAATATCAGCATTCGATGCAGTATGATACGCTTCGGTTATCATTTCGTCGTCAGTACGGGAATCCATGTACTTTTTACCACTGATTTTTGTTAGAAAATCCTTGTCGGTAAGCAAATTGCAGCCCATTGCATAAGTAACCTTGGCGTTAGGGCCTAACAGTGATTTAATGCCACTAAGCACACTTACGGCATTGGTCAAATCGCCGGCAGCACTCCAGGTACCAATCATTTCCCTTTGGTTATTGGCTAAAGGGCCAATGAGGGCGATGGTTTTGGCTGGGTTGAGCGGTAAAAGCTGGTTTTCATTTTTCAATAAAACAATGGTATTTTCTGCAATTGTGCGTGCAGCTTTCCTGTTCTCGGGAGTCAGAATCTCATTTTTTGCCCTGTAGTCGCTTGTATAGCGATACGGATCGTCGAATAATCCCAATTTGTACTTGGCTTCCAGTATCCGGCGGCAGGCATCATCTATGATTTTTTGGGATACTTTTCCTTCTTTCAATAACTCCTTGGAATGCAAAAGAAAACCTTCGCTAACCATATCCATGTCGATACCTGCATTTTGGGCAAGAACTGTAACATCCTTCAGGTTATTGCCGACTCCGTGCTCCATTAATTCCTGTATTGCCGTGTAATCGGTTACGACAAAACCTTTAAATCCCCATTGTTTGCGCAGCAGGTCAGTCATCAGCCATTTATTGGCTGTAGCCGGAATACCGTTAATTTCATTAAACGAACTCATTGCACTTCCTGCACCTGCTTTAAAAGCGGCTAAGTAAGGAGGCAAATATTCGTTGTACATTCTTACAAGGCTCATATCAACGGTATTGTAGTCGCGGCCGGCTTCGGTAGCACCGTAAAGTGCAAAATGTTTTACACAAGCCATGATGGTATTATTATTTTTCAAATCTTCACCCTGGTAGCCTTTTACCATAGCCTCAGCAACCCTGGAACCAAGCCACGGATCTTCGCCTGCGCCTTCGGCAACGCGGCCCCAACGAGGATCGCGCGAAATATCAACCATAGGGCTGAAAGTCCAGTTCAGCCCGTCGGCAGAAGCTTCCTGGGCAGCAATACGGGCACTTTGCTCAATCAGGTCCATGTCCCATGTACAGG
>CAIXAQ010000717.1 GCA_903917425.1 uncultured Bacteroidales bacterium | reverse complement strand
CGACCGCCATTTTTGCCATGGTATTGGCAGTAAGTGGCGCAATGACAAATGCATCGGCCCAACTCCCCAATTCGATATGACTGTGCCATTTGCCATCAACCGAACTGAATGGCTCAATTGAAACCGGATTTTGCGACAATGCCGAAAGTGTGAGCGGGGTAACAAAATTGCAGGCTTCTTTGGTCATAACTACCTTAATTTCAGCGCCTTCTTTTATGAGAAGCCTGATTAAAAAAGGAATTTTGTATGCAGCTATGCCACCTGTAATTCCGATAAGAATTTTTTTACCTTTTAGCATCCGTCAACGGCAAAATGTTACCAGGTATTTTCTTTTTCTTTGGTTGGATTGCGCGAGAATATCTGGTCTTTCAGAAATTCGTTGGTAGCGATAAGGGTAGCTTTTGGAAGATTTTCGTAATATTTAGCCAATTCAATCTGCTCGCGGTTTTCGAAAACTTCTTCCAGGTTGTCACTAGGAGTAGCGAATTCATCAATCTTAGAGTTCAATTCTTCTTTAATTTCCTGCGATATCTGGTTGGCGCGCTTGGCGATGATGGCTACCGATTCGTAAATATTGTCGGTTGGGTCGTTAAGCTCCGACATATTACGGGTGATAGTAGACGTTTCAATTTTCAGTTTTTTAATATCCATTTTGGGGTTGTATGTAAGCGTGAATTATTAATTTGTTTCTTCTAAGATGTTGTTTTTTATGATTAAAGCTCGCTCGCTAAATTCACCAACAGGAAAGCCGGCATGTAGTTCATCGTACGAATCCATGGCATCGGCAAATCGTTCGGTTTGCTTACCATAAACACTATTTATGGCATATTGATATTTAGCCTGAAGTATGGAATAAAGAATAAGTTCTTTTGATTTCGTATCAGGATAATCTTTCAGCACATTATTTAAGGAAACTATGGAAGCCTTGAAATCTGACATTTTAAAATAAAGCATCGCTATTTCAATGTCTTTCTTTTCGAGTTTGGAACGCAATTCATCAATAAATTTGTTGCATTCAGGTACGCGACCGCTTTTAGGATACTGGTTGATAAACACTTGTAATGCTGAAATAGCTTCCCTGGTGGAAGTTTGATCCAGCGAGGATCGCGGTGAATCCAGATAACTGCAATATGCACTCAGGTACAAAGCCTCTTCTGAATAGATGCTGGTTGAATAGTTAGTCGAAAATGCTCTGAAATAATAACCGGCAAGTATGTAATCTTTCTGTTTGTAATAGCAATTTGCGGTGTAATATGCAATTTTCTCCGATTTATCAGTTCCCTTGAAAAAAGCCTGAACTTGTTCGAAAAGTTGCTGAGCCGCCGTATAATTTCCTTTTTCGTAATACTCAAGTGCTTTTGTGTACTTAAGTTCAACATCAGGGTTTTTCAGTAATTTCTGGAAGGGGCTGCACGACATTACCAATGTAGATAATATCAAAACAAAATAGATAACCGGTTTTCTGATCATGCTGCAAAAGTAAACAATTTACACTGAATTATGAAACGATAAGAGATATTGTATATTGCCGTATTCAAGTTAAAAATTACTAAAAACACGATTTATAAAGGTATTAAAGGCTCACAGTCATTTCGCCCCAAGCGTTTTGTGATCGGTTATCCTAAATATGATATCGAATTTCACTTTCTGTAAAAATCAAAACACGATGTCCCGGCTTGCTTGAAACAAGTACTGCTTAGCGAATCTACAGGAATTTTACGCCTGGAATTTAAATAAAACCAATTCAGAAGGTCGGATTTTATAAGCCCTGCGTTAGAGTGCTTCCTGCTGTTAATACTTAATATGGTATTGTCGAGTTCCAAAAAGGCGACATTTCATTTCTTTCCAACTAAGGTATCCTGAAAAAGTGATTTCCCGCAGGGTTGTATATAATGGT
>CAIXAQ010000716.1 GCA_903917425.1 uncultured Bacteroidales bacterium | reverse complement strand
TCTACTTTCGCACTTTGATAAATGTAAACTATTGCGCGAAATGGTACTCAATATTACGAATCGGATTCCTACAACAATCATTTACAACTGATAATCAACTTATTGCAATTATCGCTACTGTAAAGAAATCGTTGTTGTTATTTATAGCTTCGGCGTCATCTTGAAAAATTTTAGTCCGATTTGATCTTGATAGTAATCTGAAGAAGACTACTCGATATCCACCAAATATTATTTAACAACAGACCATGAGAAACATCTACTCAGTGCCTAATAGCTGGTTTAATACTTTGTTAGTGATCTTTTTTTTGTTGCTCACTTTTACGGTCAGTGCGGAAAAGGTTGTGTATACCAACAGCTGGGGACCGGAGGGCTTGACGTTGAAAGCACAGAACACTTCAGGTGTAAGCGTTAATTTCTCTTTACAGGAATTTTCTTTGGATGCCAGGGCTATTAACGGGGAAAATATGCAGGAGATAAGCCTTGGCGGGATTTTTCTTCCGAATGCCGAAGGGGCACCTAATCTGCCGACCCTTAGCAGGTATATTGCAATTCCACAGGGTGCAACCGCGAGTGTAGAAATTATCAAGCGTCGCACCGAGAGTTTTCAGAACGTGGAAATGGCTCCCGCCCCGCGCATCCCGCTCGATACCGAACGCGGACCCTTGCAATACAACCGCGATTTAAGCATCTACTCTAAAGACGCTTTTTATCCCGCCCAGCCGGTGATCATCTCACAAAATATGAAAATCCGCGGCCTGGATGTAGTGATACTCAGCCTTACTCCTTATCAATACAATCCTGTAACCAGGGAACTTATCGTTTACCGCGATGTGGAGGTCCAGGTTAATTTTACCGGCGGAAACGGTCAATATGGTGAAACCAGGCTGCGCAGCCGTTATTGGGACCCTATCCTGATGGATCATTCGCTTAACAACGCGTCCATTCCATCAGTCGATTATTCGGCCCGTACTGCACAGAATGTTAATTCGGATGCGACGGGTTGCGAATACCTGATTATCATACCTAACGATCCTGTTTTTAAACAATGGGCCGACACAATCAAGGCTTTCAGAACCGAACAAGGGATTCTTACCAATATTGTTACACTTCAGCAGATCGGGGGAAATACGACAGGAATCATAGAATCATATATCAATAATGCATATACTACATGGGATATTCCACCTTCGGCCATATTGATTATGGCTGATTACGGAACCAACGCATTGAACAGCATTACTTCCCCGATATGGGACAACTATTGCGTGTCGGATAATATTTTTGGCGATGTGGACAATGATGATATGCCTGATATTGCCATGGCTCGCATGACAGCCAACAATGCGGCTCAGCTCGAAATTTATGTGCGCAAATTTATTGATTATGAGCGGACTCCACCCACAGACCCTTATTTTTACCAACACCCGATTACCGCTTTGGGCTGGCAAACCGAACGCTGGTTCCAGGTTTGCTCGGAAGTGGTAGGTGGCTTTTTCAAAAACGCTTTAGGCAAAACGCCGGTTCGGGTAAATGCCGTTTATCAGGGCAATCCGAATTCAGATCCCTGGTCATCCGCAACAAATACCAACACTGTTATTAATTACTTTGGACCAAATGGTTTGGGATATATTCCTGCCACCCCTCAGGAACTTGGCGGATGGACAGGTGGCACTGCCGCTGTTGTAAACCAGAACCTGAACGCGGGAGCTTTCATCCTTCAGCACCGCGACCATGGAATGGAAACAGGCTGGGGCGAACCTTCGTATGTTAACAGCAGCATTGATGGATTGACTAATGTAGGAAAGTTATCTTACATCATGTCAGTTAATTGCCTCACAGGAAAGTACAATTACAGCGGTGAGTGCTTCGCCGAAAAATTTCACCGCTATAAATACAATGGTCAAAATGCAGGTTGTGTAGGGATACTGGCAGCCTCAGAGGTTTCTTACTCTTTTGTGAACGACGTTTTCGTTTGGGGAATGTATGATAATATGTGGCCAAATTTTATGCCGGCTTATGGTGCCCTGTTCCAACAGCGTGGAATTTTACCGGCCTTTGGAAATGCTGCAGGGAAATATTTCCTGAAACAATCGTCATGGCCATACAATACCAATAACAAAGCCGTAACGTACAATCTTTTTCACCATCATGGCGATGCTTTCCTGACGGTTTTCAGCGAAGTGCCCCAGCAGCTTACTGTTTCACACGCTGATGTGATGTTGAGCACCGCAACTTCTTTTAATGTAACCGCTGATGCCGGTTCATTTATTGCAATTACCGCTAACGGCCTGATTATAGGCACAGGCGATGGAACCGGTGCTCCGACAGCAATACCTGTTGTGCCTCCGGCAATCGGAACCACAGTGAAAATAGTTGTTACCATGCAAAACTACTATCGCCATTACTCAAATGCCATTGTGATCTCGAATCAAAACCCTTATGTTGTAACTGATTCATATTCAATTAATGACCCTGGCGGCAATAACAACCATGCCCTGGATTTTAACGAAGACGCCTACCTCACTTTGGCAGAAAAAAACATGGGAAACAATACTGCTGAAAACGTGCTTGTTACCCTTGATCTGACAGACCCTTATATTTCGTTTACTGATAATAATGAAACATACCCTGTTATAGCTTCGCAACAGATTGTTTCAGTTGATAACGGATTTAAAGTTCATATCGCGGATAATGTCCCTAACGGATATCAAAAAATAGTAACAGCTACAGCAACCAATGGTATAGATACCTGGTTCAGCAATTTTACTCTTCAATGCCGCGCGCCAAAACTTTTGGCGGGCGATCTCGTAATTGATGATTCGCAAAGCGGCAATGGAAATGGACGGCTCGATGCAGGCGAACATGCCATTATCAGGATCAAGACCACAAATACAGGCATGAGTATTGCACCCGATGCTTATGCAACACTCTCGGTCAACAGCGGCCTTATTACATTGATTAACAACACATTTAACCTTGGAAGCATCAATCCGCTTTCGTCACCTTTTGCAGAGTTCTCTGTTTCGGTTGATTCGGCAGCCCCACAAGGCGTTTCCATTAATCTGGATTTTACGGCCATTTCGGGAGCCTATTCCGCACAACGCACTTATGCAGTGCAAGCGGGACTGCTTGTCGAAGATTGGGAAACCGGCGATTTGAGCAAGTTTGCATGGACGAGCAGCGGAAATCTCCCATGGACAATTACCAATTCCGGTCCGTTCGAAGGCACTTATACAGCAAAATCGGGAGCCATCGGTAATTCGCAAAATTCGCAACTGGTACTCGATTACAATTTTCCGGGAAACGATAGCATCCGTTTCTATTGTAAGACATCTTCCGAACCTGTTGCTGACGGTTTCAGGTTTTATATTGACAACACCCTGAAAATAAGTTACTCAGGGAATACACCATGGACTTATACCTCGGTTCCGGTGACAGCAGGTTCCCATACTTTAAAATTCATTTATATTAAAAATGCGGGTACATCCACCGGATCCGATTGTGCCTGGTTAGATTTTATTGTTTTACCTGTTCCGCAATACACAACTACTTTCGCAGGAGTTGACAATTATACCTGCCAATCCACGCCTTATCAATGCAATGGCAATGCGGCAAATTATTCATCTCTTGCCTGGACTACTTCCGGCACCGGAGTATTTGACAACCCTGCCACTTTAAATCCCATATATACACCAAGCATTGCCGATATTAATACAGGTTCAGTCGCACTGACATTAACTGCAAGCGGCGCAAATGGCAACAGTAAGGATAACATGCACCTGACTTTTAAACGGAATGCAAGTGCTTTTGCCGGTGCTAGTGCAACATCCTGCAGTGGTTCGGTATATAGTAACGAAGGAGCTACGGCTTCCAATTACAAACAATTAGTTTGGAATACATCGGGAACAGGAACTTTTAACGATGCTTCGCTGCTTTTAGCTCAATATACTCCCAGTGCCGCCGATAATGCTGCCGGCGCAGTAACTTTAACACTGGCTGCATCAAGTGAATGGTGCCTGGATGCTACTTCATCAAAAACTCTCACCATACAAGCCAATCCTACTCCAGTGGTAAGCGGAGGAAGCGCCGTTTGTGCCCAAACGAAAGGCATTGAGTATTCTACCTCTTTAAACAATGGGAATACCTACGAATGGTCGGTAACTGGCGGAACAATTGAATCCGGCACCGGGACTAACAAAATTATTGTAAACTGGGGATCAAATTCCGTTGGCACTGTTCAGGCAACTGAAAATACCATTCACAATTGTGTGGCGTCCAATACTAAAACTGTAACAATTAATCCTCTTCCTGTTCCCGTAATTTCAGGAAAAAACACTGACTGCCTGGGAGACAACACGATTTATTCTGCCGCTACGGTTGCGGGAAACAGTTATAGCTGGAATATCACTGGTGGTGTAATCACTTCAGGACAAGGCACTAACCAGGTTAATGTAACCTGGAATACCGCCGGTTCAAACAGTGTTGCTATTACTGAAACTGTAGATGCGACCCAGTGTACCGGTACAAAAAACCTTGATATAACAATCAATAACACCGCGGCTGCTCCGGCAAAACCTCAGGGTGCATCTGAGGTCGATCTTTATGCTTTAGGTTCCTCAACTTACAATGTTGAAACAGCCGTTAATTCAGATTCTTATATCTGGCAACTTTTGCCCGCAGATGCAGGAACGGTTTCGGGCAGCACAACAACTGCTAATGTGGCCTGGAACAGCAGTTTCCGCGGAAACGCAAAACTCAGCGTAAAAGCGGTTAACACCAACTGTGGCGAAAGCTCGTGGTCGGAATCATTTGACATAAAAGTTTTTAGCTCCCTTGGAGTTAAAACTAACACAAGCAATATTGGATTAAGTATATCACCCAATCCGAGTAATGGCAATTTTATTCTCACCGTTGAAACTGAAGGCAATTCGGTATTGGCAATCAGGATGACTTCAGCCAACGGTTCGGTGATTTACGACAGAAAAGGAATTGAAAGTGATGGCAAATTTACTGAAGCCATGAAGCTCACTCTGCCTTCAGGAACTTACAATGTAACTGTCAGCAATGCAGATGGTTATGCTGTTAAAAGGTTTGTCGTAACAAAATAAACAAGGAACACCTTTTTGCAGAAGAAGCTACACAGTGTAGCTTCTTTTCTGCAAGATTACATCAGATTCGTCTTTTTTTGACAGATGAACCTCAGGTATTTTAGTAACTAAAAATTACTTTCCAAAAAAAATTAAATACAAAAACCACTTCAATAAAAAAGAAATAAATAAAGTCTAATCTCTTATTACCTTTCTAAGATATGGCGATAAATTATTACTCAGTTACTACTCGAATGTCTCGTATTTTCTACAATAAGCTTGTAATGCTTATGTTTGTTTCGTGCATGCCCTTATTTTTAGCAGCCAGGCATCAAGGAGGAGTAATTTCTTGCCAATCTCCTGAAAAATCTCCAATCATCTTTTCGGGTAATTCCCAGTCGTCAGCTGAAGTTTCTGCTATAACCCAATCCTGGCAGTTGCCCCCTGACCGGGGATGCATGTTGATTATTTGTCCTCAGAAATTCTTTTCAGCCATTTCTCCCCTGGCCGAATGGAGGAATCAAACCGGAATTGCAACTGAAATCGTTACTACTGAGCATTTAACAACTGATACAGATATCTACAATTTTGTAAACGCCTACTACCACGAAAAGGGAAACCTGTCCTACCTCCTGCTTGTCGGTGATGCCAAGCAGGTTCCCACACATAAGGAGCCTTATCTGAAAGATACAAGCAGGGTAAGCGATAACTATTATTCCTACCTGGCAGGTGATGACCATTATCCTGACATCCTGGTCGGCCGGTTTTCGGCCGAAACTGTTCAGGATGTTGAAATACAGGTAAAACGCACCTTGCTATACGAAAAAAGCCCCGGGCTGGATGCTTCCTGGTTAAAAAAGGCAACAGGTATTGGATCCGATTTAAATCAGGGTGACGGATTTGAGTCCGATTATTTACATGTACGTAAGCTTCTTAAAGCGCTCGAAACATCTACATATTCACCCAGTAACGAATTTTTTGACGGATCACAGGGAGATTACGATGCCAATGGAAACCCATCTGCCATGGAAATTGCAGATAAAATAAACGAGGGTACGGGTGTTATTTTCTACGCCGGTCATGGCACAACAAATTTTTGGCAAACTGGAACTATTACCCGATCAGTAGTGGAAAATTTGAAGAATACAGGCAAATACCCCCTGATATGGTCAGCAGCATGCGAAAACGGAAGATTTGCAGACGAATATTGCCTTGCCGAAGCCTGGCTCCGGGCTAACAGCCATGGCCAGCCTACCGGTGCTGTAGCAGTGATGATGGCATCGGGAGCACAAACAAGTATCCCCCCGACAGTTACTCAGTACAAAGTAGCCGAATTACTAAGTACTTTGCACGAAGGGCTTACAACCATGGGGGCCATCTCAATATCGGGATTGATTGCGATGAATGACGACTATCCGGGTACCAGCACATTTGAAATCACTGACACCTGGGTATTATTTGGCGATCCGGCACTCAGGGTGCGCACCGATGTGCCCAGGAAACTCCTTGCAAGTCACAAAGGAACTATTGGATCAGGCCGCAACAGCTATACAATTAAATGCAGCACTCCTGAAGGGTATGCCTGTATCAGTAAGAACGGAATAATTTTAGGAACAGCGGCTCTTTCGGATGGTAAGGCTACCCTGTATCTCAGACAACCAGCCATAGGTGACAGCCTTTTGCTTACCATTACTGCCCTCAACTACCTGCCATACATGGCAAGTATTAAGGTGACAGAGAAACCTGAATTCCCGGAAATATACACTCCGAAGAATCATAGTAAGTTACAACCCATTAACATTCCTTTTTCGTGGGAATGCATCGATGGAGGTATCCCCGAATCCTACATGTTTTATCTTGGAACTGATAACCCTCCGACTAACCTGATTAATGGACAAACTGTTACATCAACAAACTTCAAAACCGGCTTCCATTTCCTCTATAATCAGACATATTACTGGAAAGTGGTACCAATAAACAGTTTTGGCTCTGCAAGTTCCAATGTCATGAATTTCACAACCGTATTTAAACCGGACGAAGAATTTGAAGCAAATACCGATAGCAAAATAGACTGGCAGAATGGCAGTCAGCAGAAATGGAAAATTGACGGGATTCGGTATTTCGACGGGAAACAATCCCTGCGCTCCGGAGAGATAAATGACGATGAATATTCCTCGCTTGTATTTTCTTACGAAGTGCAAAGTTGCGATTTTGTCAGTTTTTGGAGCAGGATCTCCTCGGAAAAGAATGACAAACTGCAATTCATCATCAACGGTAAACTTATCAAAGAATGGAGCGGCGAGACTGACTGGGATTTCTCTGAATTTAAAATTGACGCCGGGGCAAACCAGATAGAATGGCGTTATACTAAAAATGGAGAAACTTCATCCGGATCCGACGCAGCATGGCTCGATGATATTCACTTGCCCGTTCACCCTTCAACAAATCTGCTGGTTCCCGAAAATGGTTCAGCCTGTCAGGGAACTGTTTTTGAGACTACGACAGAAGCAGAAAACTATTCTACCCTCTGTTGGCAGACTGACGGGGATGGAGTGTTTGCCGGTAAAAACCTGGCAAACGCTCTATATAGTCCGGGTGCAATCGACAACCAAAAAGGATCCGTTGCATTGCAGGTAAAACTGCATGGATTCTATGGCTGCCCTGAACTTGAGCGGACAATCGTGCTCGAAATAGAACCTTTACCCATTGTTCCATTACCCTCCGACACTATTATCAGCAACGGGTATGCGGTGCTGTTGGATGCAACTACAAGCGCTGATATGACATACCTGTGGCAACCAACCATGAGCACTTCCGCCACAATTGTAATTGACTCAATAGCTTCGCTGAATGGCAAAAAATCAACCAATGTTACTATTACCAGCATTAAGGGTTGTTCAAGCAGCAAGAATATCATGATGTATTTCAATTCGGCTTCGACTGCGGATAAATTTGACATATACCCTAACCCAAGTGATGGACATTTTACGATTAAACCTGTTATAGGTTCGGCTTTTATTGAAAAAATGATTCTTTTTAACCCGGAAGGAAAGCTTGTATGGGAAAGCCCAGAGAACTGTAACATATACGGAACAAAGCAGTTAGCCATAAAAGGATTGAAACAGGGCACATACTTTCTGCTTATCGATAATGCCAATGGTCGGTCCTCCAATCCTATTGTAATCAGGTAATACCGATTTTTATTTTCAAAAAGCACAACCATATTATCGGATTTAAGGAATAATAAGGTTGTGATTCTTAGCCATTTGAAAAAACAGATTCTTTTACAGTTTATCCTTCGGATAATCATGAATTTGGTTACTTTTGGCCTTTGTTAGACAAAGGTTTTTATGAAGAATTTTACACTCGTTTTCACCCTTTTCCTGATATTGTTCGCACAGTCTGCCTTTTCGCAGGAGAATGAGCCGAACAACGGGCTGAAACATATCATGACTGCCGAAGAAGCAGCCAAAAGTTACCTGATTGGACTGAATTTTGTCGAAACTAATCCGCCGACAGGAGTTATTCGCAACGTGGAAGAATTTGGCAACAACGATGGCGCTTTGATCCGTTATCCTTTTGGCATCCCCATAAGTCTTATCAAAGAACTGGCTAAAGATGCAAAAGTTACGACGGTGGTTGCAAACAGCGCACAACAAACCACAGTAACGGCCCAATACCAGTCGAACGGAGTCAACCTTGCAAATTGCAGTTTCCTGATAGCTCCTTCCGATTCATACTGGGCACGCGATTATGGTCCCTGGTATGTAACTTATGGAAATAACCAGATTGGAATTATCGATTTCCCATACAACCGTCCCCGTGCAAACGACGATGAAATACCCAAAAAAGTAGCAATCAGCCAGGGAATTTCCTGGTTTGGCATGAATGTGATCCATACCGGTGGTAATTATATGACCAATGGCATCGACCAGGCTTCATCAACCCAACTGGTTTGGGACGAAAATCCTTCACAGACCCATTCGCAGGTTGCACAAAAAATTCATGATTACCTCGGCATCAACAATTACATGGTGGAGCAGGATCCCAACGGAACCTACATCGATCATATTGATTGCTGGGGGAAATTCCTGGCTCCCGATAAAGTTCTTATCCGGAAAGTGCCTTCCTCACATGCGCAATATGCTGAAATAGAAGCCACGGCAGCTTTTTACGCTTCACAGGTTTGCTCTTATGGCACTCTATATAAAGTTTTCAGGGTTAACACCCCAAATAATGAGCCCTATACCAATTCCTTTATTTTAAAAAATAAAGTTTGTGTCCCTATTATGGGAACCGCAAATGATGCTCCTGCCTTGTTAGCTTATACCCAGGCAATGCCCGGGTACCAGATATTCGGTTTCCTGGGAAACCCAAGCACGCCCTGGGAATCGACCGATGCCTTGCATTGCCGCGCCCACGAAATGGCCGACCAGGGAATGTTGATGATATCGCATTTGCCACTCCATGATTCGATACCGGCACAGGCTTGTTTTCAAATCGATGCGGATATCACTGCATTCAGCGGCCAACTGATATATCCTGATTCGGTATGGACAATTTATAAGGTGAATACCGGCAACTGGGACACGCTTACCATGACAAATACCTCCGGCACTGCATGGTCAGCCTGTATTCCGGGCCAGATGGAAGGTTCTATGATTTCGTATTACATACACGCTGAGGATGCATCAAACCGGGCTTCCAGTCTACCTTACATTGGGGCTCCCGATCCGATTAAATTTTATGTTAAGGTTTCGACTTTACCCAATGTGGTAATTTCGCCTGATACGCTTTTGTTCCGTACGTTTGAGGATGTGATGAACGGGAAAACCGCTGTCGTACGGAACTATACCAATCAGCAGATTTTAATTAACCAGGTTAATAATACAGGCACAACCCCCTTTGCCTGGGAAATTGAAAACTGGAATATGACATTGCCCTATACCATGCAGGCAGGTGATGCACTTAGTTTTAAGGTAAAAATGATCCTTCCGGTAGCCGGGAAATCGAATTACCTGTGCGATACACTTTTTGTAAACACAACTGATTATAATAACCAGGTTATGATTTGTGCTGATCCATACCTGCTGACTTCGACTAACGAATCTTATCAAAACCAAGGGGTAAGTGTTTATCCGAACCCGCTGAAGAGCAGCACTACCTTCAACTTATACAACGGGAAAGAAGGAAAAGTGAGTATTGAAATTTACTCCGTAATGGGCGATCTTGTTTCAATTCCTATCAGCCGGACACTTACACAGGGTACTCATGCGATTGCCTGGGAAGGAACCGGCAATAACGGCCAGAAATTAGTTCCTGGAATCTATTTATACCGTATCACAAGCGGTTCGGAAATTTCTACCGGGAAGATATCCATCTTAAAATAAGGAATTACACGTTTACATAAATCCCGGGCGTTTTGCCATTCCATTGACCGGATTATGGTTTCAGATATTCCGGGAAATCAACTTATATTTCCGGTTCAATCCTGAAAGCGTTAAATATCTTATCAACACCAACCTGTGTTGTGCCATGATAAGTTGCGTCCATAATGTCGGAATCGCTCCATCCCAGGGATTTCAGTTTATCCACATCGGTTTGTTGAATCGAATTTGAATCACGTACCACAAACAAAACGAAAAGCAACATGGCAAGTTCGTTTTCCTCGAGGGGTGCTTTGGAGGGATCCAGCTTTATTTCGGTCAGCATATCGGGTAAAACACCGTACTGCAACAAAATACCGGAATTCATGCTGACACAATAGCTGCATTGTTCTGTTTCCGAAACCAGTAAACGTATAAATGCCAGCAGTTTACCACCTAGAGTTTTGTGCCGCATAAAATAACCAAGGTTTGCAAATTGCTTGTCGAGCACATATTCGCTCGGGCTGAAAACTTTAAATGCAGCAGGTATAAATCCCATGGTTTCCATCATGGTATTGTAAATTTCGGCAACGCGGCCGCTAGCATCTTCCTGTTCGATTAAATTGATAAAAGCCATATGGTTTTCGTTTTATGCAAAAAGCTGCCCTTATAAACAGGAGCAGCCTTTTGTAAGTTGATTTTGATGCTATTTAATACCTGTTATAAACTTGTAAGTGAGCAAGGTATAAATGAGTTTTGCCGTCAGGTAGTCGGGTGCCTTGTTATCTTTGTTCGGCACCAGTTCGGTAATGTCGAATCCCACAATATTCACCTGTTCGCTTATTTTTTTCAAAATATTGATGATATCGAACCAGTTCATACCACCGGGTTCGGGAGTGCCGGTTGACGACATAATGGAAGGATTCAGAACATCAAGATCTATGGTAATGTAAACGTTACGGCTTAATTTGTTGAGTAGTTCGTACATCCAGGTCGACTGGTCGTAGATCTGCATGGCATAAAACACACATTCGGGCCTTATGTCTTCGCGTTCGGCGGCACTCATGCTGCGTATGCCAACCTGAACTACAGGAGCCATTTCCGAAGCCCTGGCCATAACACACTGATGGTTGTATTTTGACCCGTTGAGTTCGTCGCGCATATCGGCATGTGCATCGAACTGGAGTATGGTTAAATCGCTGAACTGCTCGCTGGCTGCTTTAAAGGCCCCTACGCTCACCGAGTGTTCGCCGCCTAAAATGACAGGAAATTTTTTCTTTTTGAACAATGCTTTCACCCTGTTATACACTTCGTCGACCATCGCTTCGGGTGAGGAAAGTTCTGTTACAGGTTCGGCAGTGTGTATGCCTAATTTATGTACCTC
>CAIXAQ010000715.1 GCA_903917425.1 uncultured Bacteroidales bacterium | reverse complement strand
TCCAGCGAACCCACATAAACAGGAAGATGAAAAAGAAAATCTTCATAAAGAAAAATGCCGTTCCCAACAGAGTAAGCGCATTTGGCGAAAGCCCGAGCTGATCAATAAACGGCATATTGTACCCGCCGAAATATACAGTTGCAATTACCGCCGATGAGATGAACATATTGATGTACTCAGCAAAAAGGTAAAACCCAAGTTTCATAGAACTGTATTCGGTATGGTAACCGCCAACCAGTTCAGTTTCGCATTCCGGAAGGTCGAAAGGAGCACGGTTAGTTTCAGCAAAAGCGCAGGTTAAAAATAACAGGAAGCCCAGTGGCTGATAGAAAACATTCCAGTGCATTCCATGCTGCTGTTGAACGATGTCATGAAGGCTTAACGAGCCGGTTGTAACAACAAGGGCAACAATTGCCATACCCATAGCCAGTTCGTAGCTTATCATCTGCGATGCAGCCCTGATGGATCCGTACAACGCATATTTATTGTTCGATGCCCAGCCTCCGATCATAATTCCGTATACACCGATTGAAACCATGGCAAAAACATAAAGAATGCCAATGTTAAGATCTGCAATCTGCATCGAAAATTCACGTCCGCCAATAGTTAGAGTTCCTCCCCAAGGTATTACAACTCCGGTGAGCAAAGCAGTCGTCATAGCGATGGAAGGGCCAAGAATGAAGAGAACCCTATTCGCCGAAAGAGGAATAATTTCTTCTTTCATAAACATCTTGGCGCCATCGGCCAGAGGCTGAAGCAGGCCGAAAGGTCCGGCCCGGTTAGGTCCGCGGCGGTCCTGCATAAAGGCTGCCACTTTGCGTTCGCCATATGTTGAGTACATGGCTACCACAAGGGTAACGAGCAGGATTATAAACAGGAATATGGTTTTATATAAGTACAGTGTCCAATCCATCTTTGTGTTTTATCTTTTAATCTGATGTTTTATGCCTTAATTCTGTGACCGAATAAAATTAATTCAAAATTTAAAGTTCAAAATGCAAAGTTCAAAGTGTTATGACTATTGCTTAAAAGGTGTTTTACTAGCACTTATAAACTCAAAGAATTTTGCGATTTGTTTGTTCTGTCAATGAATAAGCAACATATTTTTGATCTTCTTCATTTTGAATTTTGAATTTTGAATTTTGCATTTTTTTCAATATTGATTTAATCGCTTTCCTCACCATTTTCAGGTATATCAAGCTTTTCGTAGTGATTTTGTGAAATTACCGAATGTCTTTCTATTTTCCTAGGCCCTTCAACAATCCAATCCGCATTTTCTTTGTGTTCAAATCGGCAATCGTTGCAGATAAACTCTTCCAGTTCGCCGTATTTATCTTTCCTTCCAGTAACGCGGAGAATTTCCTCGCCTTTCATCCATAATACGGTTTTACCGTAGCACTTCGGGCATTCACGATGTGCATCAAATGGCCTTGTAAACCAGACACGGCTTTTAAACCGGAAAGTCTTGTCAGTCAATGCTCCTACAGGGCAAACATCAATCATATTTCCTGAAAAATCATTTTCAACTGCCTTTTTTATCATTGTACTGATTTCCGAATGGTCACCACGGCCCAAAACTCCATGTACACGACTATCAGTTATTTGATCAGCAACTTTCACACAGCGGTAACATAAAATGCAGCGGTTCATATGAAGCTTAATCAGATCGCCAATATCGATCGGATCAAAGGTTCTGCGGTCTTCTTCAGTGCGGGTTTCTTCCAGTCCATGCTCGTAGGAAAGGTCTTGTAGATGGCATTCTCCAGCCTGGTCGCAAACGGGGCAATCAAGCGGATGGTTGATCAGCAGGAATTCTGTTATTGCACGGCGATTATCCATTACTTCGGGCGAAGTTCTGTTTTGAACCACCATTCCATCCTGAACCGGGGTACGGCACGAAGCAACAAGCTTTGGCATCGGGCGATTGTCCTTGAATGAGCCCTGTGATACTTTTACAAGACATGTGCGGCAATAACCGCCGCTGCCTTCCAGTTTCGAGTAATAGCACATGGCAGGCGGAACCACGCTGCCGCCAATCTTGCGGGCAGCATTCATGATGGTTGTTCCGGCTTCGACCTCAACCTCAATATTATCAATGGTTACCTTTAAAAGGGGCATTTCTGGAGTTTTACGTGATCTTCAAATTCTTCGCGGAAATGACGTATTGCGCTTGCAACCGGCCATGCGGCAGCATCACCGAGCGGGCAAATGGTATTTCCCTCAATATGTTTTGAGATATCAACCAGCAGGTCAATATCTTTCATGGTTCCGTGTCCGGATTCGATGCGATGCAGTATTTTTTCCATCCAGCCTGTTCCTTCGCGGCAAGGACTGCATTGACCACACGATTCGTGGTGGTAGAATTTAGCAAAAGTGAGCAGGTTTTTAACAATACAGGTGGTTTCGTCCATTACGATAAATCCTCCTGATCCAAGCATTGTGCCCGATTGAAATCCGCCTTCTGACAAGGATTCATAACTCATAAGCCTTGGTTCACCGTTTGCAGTCTTCAATATGAGGCTGGCAGGAAGAATCGGAACCGATGATCCGCCGGCAACAACAGCCTTTAACTCGTGGCCATAACGGATACCGCCGCAATATTCGTCGCTGTAAATAAATTCTTCAACCGGCAATCCGAGTTCAATTTCATAAATGCCTGGTTTGTTGATATGACCACAGGCC
>CAIXAQ010000714.1 GCA_903917425.1 uncultured Bacteroidales bacterium | reverse complement strand
TCAAACCATTGGCAGTTAAAACTTTGGTTTATAAGGAATTCGCTTATAATAGTAGTGCTGATCAATTCGCCGAAACTTACAACCTGGTCGTAATCAAAATCGTAATTCAATGAGGGCAAAGTGCTCAGATTTCCTTCGAGTTCACCGAATAAAAGATCGGTTTTAAAATATACCGGGTGGTTTTTGTCGGGGAACAAAGCTTTGATAATTTCCTCGTGATAACTGATAACATCCTGTAAGAAAGCGGTTAGCCGTTCGTCATTTTCGTACCAGGCAGTTAGCACTTTTTCGAGTGCATTAGTGGTTTTGCCCATGGCCGAAACAATAACAACCAGTTTTTCAGGTGCATTTTTTTGCAGGATTTCAGCTACATTGCGCACTGAGTCAGCATCTTTCACCGATGCCCCGCCAAATTTAAAAACCTTTAGCATAATGTGATTTTACATGGTAAAAGTACTATATTTGTTTGAACGTTCTATATGGAAGCAGCCATCAAATCAGGCTGAGCCTTAGTGTAATGATATTCAGCATGTTAAACAAATTTATAAGGAGATCTGGTTATGCCAATGAAAACACTTGTCCAGTTTATTAACGAAAAACAATCGGAATATCCCGATGCAACCGGCGATTTAACCCGATTGCTTAATGATATAGGCATTGCCGCCAAAATCGTGAACCGCGAAATCAGGCGTGCCGGTCTGGCTGATATTAATGGCTATTTCGGGACAACCAACATACAGGGCGAAGACCAAAAAAAACTGGATGTGTTTGCCAATGACCAGTTTATCAATGCACTGAAACATGGCGGACAATGTGCGGCTCTTGCTTCGGAAGAAAATGAAGACATGATCATTTTTGGCAATAAATATTCAATGGAAGGCAAATATGTAGTTGCTTTCGATCCAATTGACGGATCATCGAATATAGAGGTGAACGTACCCATAGGGACAATTTTTGCCGTTTACAAAAGGCTCACTGCAGTTGGATCTTCTGGATCACTTGAGGATCTTTTGCAACCCGGCAATAACCTGGTAGCAGCCGGTTATGTGATGTACGGCAGTTCGACTATGCTGGTTTACACAACGGGTAATGGCGTAAACGGGTTTACTTACGATGCTACAGTCGGTTTATTTTTCCTTTCGCATCCCAACATGAAAATCCCTGAAAACGGCACCATTTATTCCATCAACGAAGCCAACTATGTGTATTTCCCCGAGGGAGTAAAACAATATATCAAATATTGCCAGGTTGACGATAAAGCAACAAGCCGGCCTTACAGCACAAGGTATATTGGTTCGCTGGTAGCCGACGTACACCGAAATATGATCCGCGGAGGTATCTTTATTTATCCCGGAACATTGAAAAATCCTAACGGGAAATTGCGCTTGCTGTACGAACTTGCACCCATGGCATTTATTGTGGAACAGGCCGGGGGCAAAGCATCCGATGGTTTCCGCCGCATCATGGACCTGGATCCTTACGATCTGCATCAGCGCTCGCCGGTATTCATTGGTTCGAAAGAGATGGTAAAAAAAGCCGAAGAGTTTATGCGCGAATTTTCGAGGGACTTTGTGGAAAAAATGTAACAGGTTTTCGGATTAAGCCAGCGGTACCGGTAAAAAGTGATTTCTGGAATTCAGTAATTTAACCCTTTGTTTTTCGAAAATCTCATATATATTAACCGTTAAATTTCAAACAAAATGTACAAAAAATTCATCGATTTTCTGGTTAGGTTTTATTCAGGAACCATCAGTTTTAAGCTGGGTAAATTATACATGAGTGCGGCTAAACCGACCCTGCTTGTTTTTATCCTTATCTGGGGCGTTTTAAAAGTGATACAGGCCACACATGCACATTCCGAAACAGGTAGTTACACTACTTCTCTGGCCTGGTGGGATTTATTCATGTTACTTCTATTAATTCCGCAATTACTCGCCACGTTTTCGATGTTTGCAGTTAAGGAACAGAAACGATTAAACGGATGAACATCCAAAACCGGGATGCATCAGGCCGTATCGGGTAAAATCCTTTTTATAGATCGGATCACACTTTGGTCAATTATCTGTTTTCCTCCAAAATATCCTTCATTGGAGTGTTTTTGGAGATTGAATTGTGCCGGTATTTTTCTGAAAGGCAAATAGGTGAAAATTAAAAGGAATTATATATTTTTACCACACTAAATATACAAGCGACTCCAACGGCAAGAATTACTTCCCTGGTGATCGTCCGGACTTGGCAGATCGAGATAATTCAGGATTCATTTAGAACAAATATAATCCATATAAAATCAACTAACCTTCTACCAATGAAATCATTACCGAAATCAATCATCACGATTGTACTGTTAGGTTTGGCCTATACGAATGTATCTGCGCAGTTCAATATTCAGGATAAAGTTAAAAACAAAACCATCAACAGGATCGATAATAAAATCGACCAGGGTATTGATAAAGGCCTGGATGCAGCAGAAGACGGAGTTACTGGCAAAAATAAAAAAGGAGATAAAACCAAAACCGAGAATGCTGATTCGGAAAATGCCGGAACGGGCGAAGCAATGCCTTCCGAAACCAAGGTGGCTGCACCTCAGGAAAAACCCTCCATGCAGACCTATTCAAAGTATGATTTCATTCCAGGCGAAAAAGTGCTTTTTTTCGATGATTTCTCTTCAACTGCTGTGGGCGATTTCCCTCCAAACTGGAACACCAACACCTCAGGCGAAGTTGTAACAAATAATATTTATCCGGGCAACTGGTTTAAATTGCTTGGCGAAGGCTGTGTGGCGCTCGAAGAAGGTATTAAGTTACCCGACAATTATACCATCGAATTTGACGTTGTCTATAGCCCCAAAGAAGCAGATAATGTTGCAGCCGAGTTTGGATTTTATCTATATAGCGCTAAAAACCCCAAAGACCTATACGAAGGTGGAGCCGTTCCCGGAGAGAATGGAGGCATCAAGATGACTTTTGGGTACCGCAGTTCCTACAGTGCCTATGATGTATCCGGTTATACAATAGATGGTATAAAAGATGATGCAGCTATGGAAGCCGGCAAGAAATACCGTCTCTCGTTCTGGGTGCAAAAAACCCGTTTGAGGGTTTATCTCGATCAGGTTAAGGTTTTTGATTTGCCCAAAGTCTTTATTCCCGGTTTTCAGGCCAATATGATGCGGTTTGAGTTGTGGGAATCAGCTGTTCCGATGATCACCAATTTCAGGATAGCTGCCGGCTTGCCCGATATGCGGAGTAAACTTATAACGGAAGGAAAATTAGTTAGTTACGGTATATATTTCGATGTAAATAAGGATGTTGTGAAACCGGAATCGTTTGGCACCTTAAAAGGGATTGCCGATGTGCTGAAAGAAAACCCAACCGTAAGGGTTAAAATTGTAGGCCACACCGACAGCGATGGAGCCGATGCTGCCAACCTCGATTTGTCGAAACGCCGCGGTGCTTCTGTAAAGGCTGAACTGGCAAAGAACTTTGGAATTGATGCATCGCGCCTCGAATCGGATGGCATGGGCGAATCCAAACCTGTTGCGCCTAATGATACCCCAACCAACAAAGCACTTAACCGAAGGGTGGAATTTATTAAGCTATAAACAATCGAAAAACCTCACTGGCACATAAACCATATAAAAAGGTCAGTAAAAACAAAAAACTATCCCGAAAAATCGGGATAAGTTGTGACAGAAGCGCCTGTTTGGTAATTAAATCATTGTGAAAAAACTATTTCTAGTCACTGCAATAGTCCTTTTTGGATTAGGTTCAAAAGCTCAGGAAATCTTTTCCCCTACAAAAGAAGGCACAGTTCTTCTTTACAAAACATTCGATAAGAAAGAAATCTATGACAAAGGAAAGTTGCAGCCGTACGCTGAATTGGTAGAAATTAAGCAATTATATGGCTCAAATTTAACAATTTAACAATAGATTATGAGTAAGGTGCTGTTCACCAAAAAATCCATCATGTTATTTCTGGTTTTCACCTTTGGTGTGTTGGAACTGGCGAATGCCCAATCATCGGTTTATGTAGCAGGGTATGAAAATAAAAAATATCGCGATGTGGATGTGAGCGTTGCCAAATACTGGAATAACGGAAATCCGGTTTCGTTAACCGATGGCAAAGAAAGTGCTTACGGCATATCAATTACTGTTGAGAATGATGATGTATACGTTGCCGGTGCTACAACCAATTATGATGGAGTATCAATTCCAACTTATTGGAAAAACGAATCTCCGACTGTTCTTAATACAAATGGAGTCAGTGCTTTTGCCAATTGCATAATTTTTAAAAATAGCGATGTTTATGTTTCGGTTAACAAAAAGGATTGGAAATTAACGAATGTTGATTACTGGAAAAACGATATTCCGGTTTCGTTGAAACAAGAGCAAGCTATCATAAATGTTAATTCAATTTTTGTTGACAAAAACAATATCGTATATGCCGCAGGAAACCATAATATTGGAACCGGTGATGGTTTTATTAATACAAGAGCAGCTTATTGGAAAGGTGAAAAAGAAATACTGTTGTCAGATGCTGAGCATAATTCTGAAGCAACTTCTATTTTTGTAAATGAAACTGATATTTACATTGCAGGATGTGAATCGTCACAATCAAAAACGGGCGGTTATCTTGAAGGTTATGTTGCTACTTACTGGAAAAATGGGAAAGCAATTTACCTGACAGATAAAAAGAGATATAATTTTGCTACTTCAATATATGTCAGCAATGGCGATGTATATGTTGCCGGTTACGGATCTGATAAAGAAACAAATAATGAGACTGCTAAATATTGGAAAAACGGAAATGAAATACAATTAACTGATGGCATAGGTTACAGTCGTGCTAATTCAATTTTCGTAAATGGCAACGATGTGTATGTGGCCGGAGAAATAAATCCGGAAACAGCAGATCCGGATATTCTAAAAATGGCATTTTCAGATACAGGTGCCAATAAAATTGCAGTATATTGGAAAAACGGGAAACTGATTGCCTTAACTGACAAAAAAAACGATGCCTCTGCCACCAGCATATTTGTAAAGTAAATATTACATTCAAGCATGCTTCTGTACTGTTGGTGATTCGATATTTCAATATCCCAAAACTTTCGAACTTATAAATAATTGATTCAGTGGAATCTGGACAGTTTGACTGAGTGTTTATTTCTT
>CAIXAQ010000713.1 GCA_903917425.1 uncultured Bacteroidales bacterium | reverse complement strand
AGCTCAGCCGAACGGTTCTGGCTTGACCAGGTTGGGATAATAATAAGCTGGATGAAATTTATCTTTTTTTGTTACCTTCGTTGTGTAAACAGAAACCGTAGTATAATCTACAAATACGAAACGGGAATTCGGGATGTTAAAAAATAAACTTTATGAAAAAGAGTAAATCGCTTGTTATCAGGGTAGTAATATTCTTTGTGCTATTACCGGCATTCGTTCTTTTTATTCCGGAAAGGACCTTTGGACAGTTTGTAAAGGGAGCTGATATTGGATGGCTGTCGCAGATGGAAGCTACAGGGTTCAAATTTTATGATTCAACCGGTGTGCAGAAAGAATGCCTTCAGATTCTCAAAGAAGCCGGTATCAATACAATCCGCCTGAGGGTTTGGGTTAATCCCTCGAATGATAAAACAAGCGGACATTGTAGTAAAAAAGAGGTTGCATCCATGGCATTAAGAGTCAAAAATATGGGAATGCGCCTTATGATTAATTTCCATTACAGCGATACGTGGGCTGATCCTGCAAAACAGACCAAACCCGCAGCGTGGGCCAATCATTCTTTCAGCCAGTTGCTTACTGATGTTTATACCCATACATATGAAGTATTGGATACATTGAAGTCAATTGGGGCAAAACCGGATTGGGTACAGATTGGCAACGAAATTCCCGGTGGAATGTTATGGCCTGATGGAAGCACATCGAACTGGAGCCAACTGGCACAGTTGCTTAATAAAGGATATGATGCTGCAAAAGCTGTTGACACTTCCATCAAAACCATCATTCATATTGACCAGGGAAACAATAACAGCCGTTTCAGGTATTTCTTTGATAAAGTGACATTGTATAATGTGAAGTACGACATTATAGGTGCATCCTATTATCCGTTTTGGCTTGGAAGTAATTATACAGCCACCATCAATGATTTAGGCAACAACCTGAATGACATGGTTTCGCGCTATGGAAAAGAAGTTATGGTGGTGGAGGTAGGCGGCGATTATACCCTGGTGCAGGATACGTACGACATGTTGGCTGCAGTTATAAAAAAAACCAGTGCGGTTCCGAACAAAAAAGGGTTAGGCGTTATTTACTGGGAGCCGGAAGGAGCGAAAATATGGAGCGGATACCAGTTAAGTTGCTGGAGTTCGGATGGGAAACCTACGCGGGCGCTTTATGCTTTTTTAATCGATCCGACATTAGGTTTCAACAGTTTAAAAAATGATCAACGCGTAATTGTATACCCCAATCCCAATTTCGACGGACTATTGAATGTAGAATTAACCGGTATAACAGGGGTAACAAAGCTCCGGATTTTTGATGCAAACGGTAAAATGGTCAGAACGCAGATATTGGAAAATCAGCCGAGAGCCTCGTTGGATGTCAGGCAACTCCATGGAATGTACTTAATTAATATCAATAACCGGGAGCAGAATTATAGCCAGAAAATTCTAATTAACTGATTTTGCCTTTATTATTTGGGCCAACTTCAAATAGAATTGTTTTTTGAAAGATCAGAAAACTAAAATCAAAAGAAAATGCCAATTGACTTTCACTCGAATATAGAAAGTGATGTGAGTTCATTATTTGAGATATAGGAAATAGAGATATAAACAGGGTGCAATTTTCCATAAATCATCGGAAGGCTGATGGGCATTTCCTTTTACAGATTTCAGAATCAGGATTTACTATACGTCCTTTTCCGAAAATATTGCTTGCAATCTTTTCGACTCCGGAATATTTGCACCCTACGATAATTACATCCACTTTGCTTTCAGCAATTGAAAAGTGTATCGGAAGAGATGAATTGTCGCGTTTTGTTAACTACTTCCATTCAATTCGAGGTAGAATCAGAATAATGGATATGTTTTTATTGGTTAACAAGCCATTTCACCGGCATTTTTCTTCGCTGAAAGCAGGTTGTAAGCACCTTTTATAACGACTTTAGCAGTCTTAAAATCAAACCCTTCGGGTAGCACAATTTCGGTAAAGCCATTGTTGGAGACTCCTTTTTGTACCTGCACCATACGGTATTCCGTAAAGGGTTTACCCTCTTCAACCTTGTTTTTTTTGAAAACAAAAATGTAGTCTTTTTCATCGAAACTGGCAATTGCTTCGTTGGGTACGGCAGTCACCAGGTTTGAGGCTGCTTCAATTTCAGCGTTAACATACATGCCCGGCAGAATATTTTTGCATTTACCCGAAACAGTAGCATATACCTTGTAAGTTTTGTCGTCGCTGATTGATTTGCCTGTCTGATAAATTACCGCCTCGTGCTGCTCGGTTTCGTTGTTGATAAAAAACCTGATTTTCTGGCCGGTGGAGGCTTTATCCGCATCTTTTTCAAACAAGGTAAGTTCGAGAAAAAGATTGTCGCTGTTCACAATTTCGAATAATACATCGGAAGGGGAAACGAATTTGCCAATATTGACATTAACCGTTTTTACATACCCGCTTATTGGTGATACCACCGGTATGGAACGGGAGATATTATCATCTGTAAGATTTGAAGGATT
>CAIXAQ010000712.1 GCA_903917425.1 uncultured Bacteroidales bacterium | reverse complement strand
TATGTATCAGGATTCCGCCATTGATTTGCAGTTTTATAATTTTTTTAGAGGAGTCTGGAAGGACGGAACTCATATTGTTTATGGGGGAAATGGCCACCCCACCTCAGGAGGTGTTGGTCCGGATTGCAATTTTATGTTTCCGGGAAATAGCGACACTGTCTGCAATTACGGAACCAATGGAATTTTGCCAAACGGCGGATTGAACCAGAATGGAAATTACTGGACGGAGGCTACTGTTGGCAACGCTCCCCATGATCGACTGGGGTTGGCATCCATTGGCCCTTTTAATTTTAATGCAGGGCAAACGGTACCTTTGGATTATTGCTTTACCTGGGCAAGAGCTTACCAGGGCGATAATAACGCATCTGTTGAATTGCTGAGAGAACGCATTGCTGCCCTTGCACCGGCATGGAATAACCTGATAAAAGCCCCCGTTACTTATTTCGGAGTTCCTGAAAAACCACAAACAGCAGGCATTTCAGTATTTCCAAATCCGTTGCGCGACAAGGCAACTGTAACCATAATGGGTACCTCAACGCTTCCTTACCGTTTGCTATCCATTAACGGGAAACTAGTGCAACAGGGCATTCTGAACCCCGGTAATAACCAGCTCGATATTTCTACCCTGAAACCAGGCATTTATATCCTGAAAAGCGGAAACCTTAATATACGGATAGTAAAAATGTAGATTGTACTTTAATCGGGGTAAATAACCGCATTTTGATTTTGAAGAAATTGAATAAATTGAAATTTCAAAATCAATAGATTCTTCCATCCCGGTAAAAGACTTCTGAGATATGCTACTCTTATATCAAAGCTTTTGCCAAATTTTAGTCGCTTATTTAGTCTGGAAATTGGGTTTGGGAGAGGATTATTTGACGGACTGGCGTTGGCAATAATTGTAAAAAACGACCAACTCGAATTACTAAAACGAAAAATATCTTATCTTTACGGTACGAAAGCCATAAAACAATGACAACAATTGCATTAAAAAAATTATTGATAAACAGGATAGCAGAGATAAATGACGTGTCATTTCTAAATGCTATAAAGACTATTCTGGACACTAAAACTCAGACTCATACACTTTCATTGACGCCTGAGCAACGATTTGAAATAATCGAATCCCAGAAAGAAATTGAATCAGGACTTTTCGTTGAACAAGTTGAACTTGACAAAGAATTTAATAAATGGCTAAGCGGAAAATAGTTTGGTCTGATAGAGCCAGAATTAAACTTTTAATGATTCTTGAATTCTATACTGAACGAAATAAGAGTAAGACCTATTCTAAAAAGCTTTATACGAGATTTAATAAGGAATTATCGCTTCTCCTTACACAACCAGAAATTGGCATTAAGACTGAATTAGACTCAGTTCGTGGATTAATCGTTGAAGAGTATATATTGTTCTACGAAGTGACTACTGAAATGATTATTGTTCATACACTTTGGGATAGCAGACAGAATCCTACAGGTTTGAGAATAGAATAAAATCAACAACTATTGATAATATTAGGACTTCATGTGGCACGAAGTGCCCAGGATGAATTACGTTATTCGTTAATCGTTGTGATGCCTGTAGAGGATTCGCGGGGAGAAAGGACTGATGAGATATGTTAAGCTTATATGAAAGTTTTAGCCTAATTTTAACCGCAGATTTAGTGCGGAAATTGGGTTGGGGAGAGGGTGGTAGAGGGACTGGCGTTAGGCATAATTATTAGAAGCGTTAACCAAATAAAAATAAAAGACTTATGACAAAAAGAATTTTTATGATTGCTTTTGCAATAACAGTAATTTTAAGTAATGCTATTGCTCAAGTGACTAATGTGTCACAGGACACATTAGCAAAGAATAATATCAATACGCTAAAGGACTTAAAAAAAGCAGAACCAGGCGATATTGATTCTGGTACGCCGATGATGTTAGATCCTTCAACTACTCCAATGTATTATGAAAATTTTGTATTGATTAAAGAAGATGAGTTTATGGAAATAATGATGTCGGGGGATTATATGCCAGAGCCTTATATTGACAGTAATAAAGTAGTAAAAGCTTTCGTGTTACGAAAAGCAACAGAGCTTGAGAAGGAGCAAATGAAGGAAATGCAAGGTAATATGCAAAATCCCGGACAAAATAAAAGTGAATTAGTAGGAAAAGAGGCATTCCCATTTTCAGTAACAGATATTTCAGGTAATAAGTATTCGCTTGAAAAGTTGAAAGGAAAAGTAATTGTGATTAATTTTTGGTTCGTTGAATGCAAACCATGCGTAATGGAAATACCAGACCTTAATGACTTAGTTGAAAAATATAAAGGCAAGGAAGTAGTTTTTCTTGGTTTTGCCACTAATGACAAGTCGAAAATTGAGAGTTTTTTAAAAACAAAAACCTACAAATACAATATAATTGCTGACAGTAAAGAGGTAGCAGGGCTATATAAAGTGAATTCTTATCCAACCCATCTAATAATAGATACGAATTCAATAATCTCATACTATATTACTGGCTTAGGACCGACTACTGTTAAGGCCTTAGATAAGACAATTGAATCACTCATAAAATAACTATGCCTAATAAATTGGACTTCATGTGGCACGAAGCGCCCAGGATGAAGCCACTTATTCGTTAAAAGTTATTCGTTAATTGTAATTCGTTAATCATTATGGTGCCTGTACCAGGGATTTGGAGGGGAGAAAAGACTGATGAGATATGTTAGGCTTATATCAAAGCTTTAGACTAATTTTGACCGCAGATTTAGGGAGGAAATTGGGTTGGGGGGAGGGTGGTAGAGGGAATGGCGTTGGCAACAACCCCGTCGCGAAAAAATCCGGACAAAAGATAATTTCGAAAATGTTAACTTTATAGTTAACTTTGTTGAATGGAATTTGTAGAAAGAAAAATCATATTTCATGGAAGCCACTTTGTTGACTTCTATCTTGAACAAACAACAAAAGTTCAGGAGAAGATAGAATTTGTGTTTCACATAATCAAACGGGTTGAGAGAGTATCGAAAAAGTTCCTCAGTCCAATGGAAAACACAGATGGACTTTTTGAAATCAGAGTCGAATATGGTTCTAATATCTACAGAATTTTCTGCTGCTTTGATGAAGGGAGAATAGTTGTTTTGTTCAACGCATTTCAGAAAAAGACACAGAAAACTCCGCAAAAGGAAATCGAGAAAGCTCTCAGATTAAAACGAGAGTATTTTGAACTTAAATAAACCTCAAGAAAATGAAAAAAGAAGCAATAAGAAACGCTAAAACGTTTGACGAACTTTTGGACATCAAATATGGGAAAGCAGGTTCTTCCATACGAGACGGGTATGAAGCCAAAGCTAACTATTTTGTTATTTCCGAAATGCTGAAAGAAGCCAGAAAGGATGCTCATATCACACAAGAGCAGTTAGCTGACAAAATCGGGACAAAGAAAAGTTATATTTCCAGACTTGAAAACGGGAAAGTTGACATTCAGTTATCAACTTTGTTCAAAATATTTGAAACCGGTCTAGGCAGAAAGATACAGTTGACGATCTTATAAGAACAAAAGGGTGTCGCTAATAGAACTGACTGCTCCGCCAGCAAATACTGAAGGAATGCAAATAGTAGATTATAGAGGCAGACGATAGAAATGGAAGACAGAGTTGATAGTTTTTTACAGGCCGAGAAAAGACTAATAAGATATGTTCCGCTTATATCAAAGCTTTTACCTAATTTTAATCGCAGATATAGTGCGGAAATTGCCTTGGGGGGAGGTTATTAGACGGATTGGCATTACCTAACATAATAAATGAAGATAAGAAGCGGTATTAATTGAAAACACAAATCGAAATGAAAAGGAGAAACATTATTAAAATTTGTTTAATCGTAATATCAGGAATTTTATTAATTTTTGGAAATAGTTGTAAGAAAGATGAAGAAGATAAAAGTATTGTAAAAGACTTTGATGGTAATGTTTATCACACAGTAATAATTGGAACTCAAACATGGATGGTTGAGAATCTGAGAACCACTAAATATAATGATGGTACAATCATTTCTAACGTCACAGGAACTAATGAATGGTTGTCTTTATCTACCCCTGCCTATTGTTGGTATAATAACGATGAAATTACTTATAAAGAAACATATGGAGCGCTTTATAATTGGTACACAATAAAAACAGGAAAATTGTGCCCATCAGGCTGGCATGTGCCTACCGATGCTGAGTGGAAAATCTTAATCGACTATTTAGGAGGAGAAAACATGGCAGGGATTAAGTTAAAAGAAATTGGCAGAATGCATTGGAATAAACCCACACCCATCCATTGGAGTAGTACCGACACATTAGTTGATAATAGTAGCGGCTTTACAGCTCTTCCGGGTGGTTGTCGTGACAACCACAATGGAATTTTTGAATTCATTGGCAATAATGGTTATTGGTGGAGTTCGTCAGATTGGGTTGATCTTGGTGCTTTAGGACGAACTATGAGTTACGATTATAGCATAGCAAGTAGTTACCCTTTCAGTAAGAAGTTTGGATTTTCTGTGCGTTGTGTGAACGATTAGAGATTAAATAAATCTCAAAATAATTTCAAATTTATTTTGATATTTTGCATAATAAGATGATTATGAATAAATTACGTTTGGCAACAGATGGTTAAAAATATTGGAGCTGATGATGCAGTCGTATGGATTTTCGCTCACCACAAAGTACATTAACTGTGGGTACGAAAGCAGCCGTTAACTCTCCAACATTTCCAACCACTTGAACGTTGAACTAAACACCAAGGGTGGTGGATCACCTTTGCACTTTGCGACTGTGTTGTATGCTTATGTGAAGCTAGTGGGCAATGGACAATGGTTTTCGTTAAAGATTATTCGTTAATAGTTATCAGTTATTTGCCGATTACAAGGGCTTTAGCGGGAATAACGCTTTTTCCGACAGAAATAAGAAATACCTATATCACGGAAAAAACATATGAAGCGGATACCCGGTGCGCGAAAATGGTAAGCAGAAATACCAGGAGCGCAATTACCTATGAAATTAATATGAAGAGATTGGCTACTTGAAGATTTTACATGGATACATTAGTAATGAATATTAGCAAATTATACCGTCAGGCACAATGAACGAACTCCTGCGGGGTAAAACGGAAATAGCGCATTTCAATTTTTGTGCTTTGTATTCGAATAAAAAACCGAGGGTCTGGAAATTCATATCAAAGAATTTCCAGACCCTCACTCCTAACAGTCTAACAGCCTAATAGCCTCAATGTGTGACAGTCTGACAGCCTATTTCCCCACCGCCTTCAACGCTTCGTCGGCAGCCTTCAGCATGGGCTCAATAGCAATGGGGTTTCCAACCGCACCCTGCATCCAGGCTTGTGGAGTTAAGCGACCTAAGGTATAAATGCGATCCACTTCGGAGGCAAAATTCTTTCCTTTAATAAATCCATCAATCTGGAAATCAATCAGGTGGCCAACCGGGTAGTTGGGCAGGTACAACGGATTATCGATCATATGCGAGTAGATGGCCAGGATAGGCTCGTCCTTGCTGCCAAATACAGGAGCATAATATTTGTTCCACACTTCTTTCGAGATGCTGATAACAGCTTCCTTCAACTGTGCCGGGGTAGCATCCGGATTTGTGTATAACCACCGCCAAACCTGCATATCAACCAGCGAAACTCCCATGATTTCGTAACATGACCAAAGAGCATCCAGAGAAGCCAGGTGTTCCTTGTCGGGGTTGTTGTCTTTTATTCCTAATAAAAACAAGTCACGTTTCTGGAAAAGAAAAGCCAGGGCTTCGGTAAATGAAGTATTCGGAACACCTTGTAACATGTAGTAATCAATATCGTAAAGATCGACAGTTTGCTCTACGTTGTGACCAAACTCGTGAACTGCAATATTATATCCTTTGTAATTCATGCCTTTATCCGCAATGCGGGTACGCAAACGGGCTTTATCGCCTTTCATAGCGGCACCGGCAGCATGACCTGAGCCACGGGCCGGATCGACCTGGATCTTAGAAGCAATGTAGGATGCCCTTTCGGCACTCCAGCCTAATTTACGCAACATGTTCGGCATATCAGCCTGGAAAGCTGCCGGGGTAGGATACAGACCCTGAGTTTTTGTAGTGAGGTCATCTTCGTTCAGTCCACTGCGTGCTTTAAAACCATCGTACCATATATCGAAAGGTTCCAGGTTACGGCCTAATCGCTTCTGAATCAGTTCAGCAACTTGTTTTATCTCGGGTGAAGTGATAAGCGAAACAAAAAGTTTTTCCACATCTGCTTCCGGAATTTCCATATTCAACTCGAAAGCACGCTGGTTATAGGTCGGCAATGCCGGATAGTAGGCATCCGTAGCATGTATGGCTTTAAAGTTATTGAGTAAAACCTCGTAGCGACGATTAGGCTCAGGGGTAAAAGTTACATCTTTACCATCTTTAAGAACCTTATTGTCAGCAGGATTCCACTGGCATTCGGTACTGTTGATCACCATTTCGGGAATACTCTGATCGATGATGCGTTTCATGACTGAATACACCATTTTTTGCTTTTGTAAATTCAATAGGGTCTTCCAAATTATATGGAAACGGATAACTTGGATGGTTAGACGGTATCATTACGTATGTCATCTTTTCTTTTCCACTTGAATATTTTTCAAGTAATAACATTTTTTCATGTAATTTATCGCATATACCAACACGTGTGTCGTCTCCAGATGTGTCTAAATTTAACTCTTTAGCTATATCCTCTAAATATTCTCTGTTTTTGGATGTTGAGCAAACTGCACCCTTTAGGGACGGAATACCAGTGCCGCGCTTCTTTT
>CAIXAQ010000711.1 GCA_903917425.1 uncultured Bacteroidales bacterium | reverse complement strand
TGATAATACGATTGCTGAGGATGGAACAATTGCTCCATACGGACCCATGTCATCCTTACCTTTTGCGCCCGAAATTGTTTTACCAACCATAAAATCGATGAATGCAAAATATGGCAAGGAATTGTGGGGGAAATACGGTTATTACGATTCATTCAATCCCACCGCTAAATGGGTTAACAACGATTTCATAGGAATAGATGAAGGCCCAATGCTGATAATGATTGAAAATTTCAGAACCGGAATGGTATGGGATTATGTGATGAAGGATCCTATTATCCAGAAAGGCCTTACTAAACTTGGATACGAATATTTAAAATAAAAAATTTCAGAGCATGAGTAATCTGATTTGCAAAAGATCGGTAGCATTGATCTTGATGATATTCGTATCTCATATGATAAATGCTCAAATCAAGACTCTCGATGAATTCGAAACCAAGAATGGCTGGAATTTTATCAAATCTGATGGCGTTAATCTTAACTTAACCAATGAAATAGGCTTAACCGGCAATGCGGTCCGTTTCGATTATGATTTCACCCATGGAACCGGTTACGGGGGGATACAGAAACTTTTCCCGATTGATCTTCCTGAGAATTATGAATTTACTTTTTATATAAAAGCCCAATCTCCTGCCAATAACCTTGAAATAAAATTTATCGACAGCACCGGTAACAATGTATGGTGGGTGAATAACCGCAACTACGATTTCCCGACCGAATGGAAAAAGATAACAATCAAAAAAAGGTATATCAGTTTTGCGTGGGGACCGACAGCTGATAAAAATTTAAAACGGATCGACCGGATTGAGTTTACGATAGCCTCTTTTGTAGGAGGAAAGGGAACTATCTGGCTTGATAATTTTAAATTTGAACCGCTTCCACTCGAAACCACCACATACCCTGCACCAACGATAATGGCTTCATCATCTGTGAAAAACCATTCAACAAACTTTATTACTGATAATTCAAATGAAACGTATTGGCAAAGCAGTAAAGCAATACAACAAAATATTGTAATTGATTTCAAAACCCGCCGTGAGTTTGGCGGTTTACAAATCAATTGGCTGAGAGATAATTATGCTGGAAGCTTTGATATTTTTCAATCGAACGATAATAAAACCTGGGAGAAAGTCTATTCTGTCCAAAACAACCAGGGCGATGTAAGTTTTATTTGGCTTCCAGAGTCTGTAGCAAAATTTATTAAGATAAGCCTCGTAAAAAGCAATGCAGATAAAGGCTTCGGCGTAAATGAAATAAAATTTCTGACTATCAAAGAATCTTTGACTAAAAATGATTTCCTGATCTACTCAGCCAAAAATTCTCCGGTTGGAAATTTCCCGAGGTACTTTCTGGAACAAGCTTCATATTGGACCATTACCGGTGTAAATAATGATCTGAAAGAAGCCATGATCAACGAAGATGGCATGGTGGAAGTTGATAAAGCTTCGTTTTCAATTGAGCCGCTGATAAAAACAGGTGATTCAATCTACAACTGGCACAATGTAAAATCGTCACAATCACTTGGCAATTCGAAAGATCAGCGTGAATTTGATTTTATCCCGACGGTTACCTGGCAACTAAAAGACCTGAAATTAGTAACCAATGTTACAGCAACGGGCGAGGCTAATAAGAACTCGAAACTTGATATCAGGTACTCTTTTAAAAATACCTCAAACCAGCCAAAAGATTTTGAGTTTTACCTTTTGATCCGGCCTTACCAGGTTGATCCCTATTACCAATTCCTGAATATGACAGGAGGTGCGGGAAAAATCAGATCAATCAGGGAAGAAACCGGCAACTATTTATCTGTAGATGATAAAGTCATTCTTTTTGAAAAAAAGTACGATTGCTTCGGTGCCAGTACTTCTGATGAAGGAAATATTGTCGACCTTCTTCGCAAAGGGAAAATGCCCAAAAACAAATCTGCAGTCGATCAGAATAACCTTGCAAACGGGGTTGTAAAATATACGTTACACCTGAATCCGGGGGAACAAACCGAGTTATTTGTGGCAGTTCCGTTTTATGGCAAAAATACGGCTGATGGAAAACTCAGCATCAGCAATACGGCTGAGGAATTTACAAAATCAAGCGCCTTCTGGAAATCTGAAGTTGAACATATCAAATTTAACCTGCCACCGTCAGCCGACAGGATCATTAACACCTACAAGGCAAACCTGGGATATATTTTAGTCAACCGGGACAATGCCGGCATTCAACCCGGCTCGCGTTCGTACGAAAGAAGCTGGATCCGCGATGGCGCCCTGACTTCATCAGCACTTTTAAAATCAGGAATTGTAACTGAAGTGAAAGATTTTATTGATTGGTATACTTCTGCTCAATACGAAAACGGTAAAGTTCCCTGTGTTGTCGATCACCGTGGTCCTGACCCTGTTCCCGAAAACGACAGTCATGGGGAAATGATTTACCTGCTTCGCGAATATTTCAACTTTACCCACGACACGACTTTCCTGAAATCAAAAAACATTCATATTTTAAAGGCAGTTGAATATATTGAATCACTTGACGCAGAGCGATCAACAGATTATTTTAAAAACGGGAACGACAGTTTGCGGGCTTTTTATGGGCTGGTTCCTGAATCCATCAGCCACGAAGGCTACTCCGCCAAACCTATGCACTCGTATTGGGATGATTTCTTTATCATGAAAGGATTGAAAGATGCCACTGAGATTCAGAAAATACTGGGCGAAACAGCGAATTATGAAAGGTTAAAAAAGGTTCGGGATACATTTACCGAGAATCTTTACAACTCATTGGATCTCGCAATGAAATTGAGAAAAATCGATTACATCCCCGGCTGTGTTGAACTTGGCGATTTTGATGCCACCTCAACAACCATTGCCTTAACACCTTGCAACGAGCTTAAAAACCTTCCAAAACCTCAGGTTTATAACACCTTTGATAAATACTATGAGTTTTTCAAAAACCGGAGAGATGGAAACCTCAACTGGGTAAATTACACTCCCTACGAAAATCGCCTGATCGGTTCATTTATCAGCTTGGATCAGCCGGAAAGGGCACATGAGCTAATTGAATTTTTCTTAAACGATCAGCGCCCGCAGGGATGGAACCACTGGGCAGAAGTGGTTTGGAAAGACAAGAGTTTCCCTGGTTACATCGGCGATATGCCTCACACCTGGTGCGGAAGCGATTTTATTAACGCAATCCGTTCCATGTTTGTATACGAAAATGAGTTCGATCAGTTGCTGGTTTTAGCCGCAGCACTTTACCAGGACTGGATTGATGCACCACAGGGAATGTCTGTTGAAAATCTGCCAACTTATTATGGTGAGATTTCATATTCTATCCAAAAGGAAAGCAACAAGTATCGGTTTTCAATTACCGGTGATGTAAAACTTCCGGCTAATGGTATCAATATCAGGAATTTCAACGCATCTAAGCTTCCTGTAAAAGTAACAGTAAACGGCACAGACATA
>CAIXAQ010000710.1 GCA_903917425.1 uncultured Bacteroidales bacterium | reverse complement strand
TCCATTATCCATTTCCATCCCCAGCCTCCCCAATCCCCTCTCGCGCCCCTCAGTATTTGCTGGCGGGGCAGTCGATTATGCGTTCGGCATTTTTAAGCCGTAACTTTTCTTTTTTACGTAATATGCACCCCAAGTTTAGCAAGCAGGTCTGAAGTTTTGGTGGTGACTTCAGCATTATGCCAGGTATCGTTGATTTTAACTTTACGAACTTCGGTCAGGATTTTGAAAATATCAGAAGGAGAGTACTTGTGGTTCAGTTCGTTTTTCAGGAGTATGTGGTAAATTCGGTAATACCAATGAAGTGCTATGTAGTTTATAAACATCCATCCTTCTAAGGCCTGTTCATTCTGCATGTATGTTCGGTCAGCCTCTACCACATTCTTGAGCGTATCTATCATTTGTTCGATTCCACCACGGCTCTTATAGTCTGCATAGACATGTTTGGGCTCCTTACTGACGTTGGTAAGTACAGCAATGGTTCCAAAACTGTATTGTTTTTCATGAAACATTTCAATTGTGTATTCTTCCGGACAGGATTCAATTCTATCAAGAAAGTCTCTTTCTTCCGTTATCTTTAGTTCCTGATCCAGAAATACTATAACCTTGCGCCCTTCTTTGTAAAGAGAATAGTACCATATTACCCTTTTCTCAAATTTAAAAAAACCATCTAATGCCATCTTGTTTCCCTGCTCAAGGGGTGAATAATCTATTAGTAAGCTATCCCTTTTTAGAGGAAGTATAAACTGTAGTCCTTCCTCGGTAAGTTGTGTTACGTTCTTTTCCGAGTAAAACCCTTTGTCTGCAATTATCACTGCATCTTTAACCCCACTTTCCTGAAGGCATAGTTTAAATGATTTTACATCTTTTATATTCCCTGGTGTAATTCGATAGTAAATGGGTAATTGCTGATCAACCGAGAATACAAACATCAGGTTGATCAGAGAATCAAAAGTGCCCTTCTTGCTTTTTCCCATTTTGTTGATATCAATCTCATGGGAGCAGGAGGGAATGTCGGTTCCGTCAAACAATATACAGTCGTTGGTCTTGTTGAACTCTTTGAAAAAAGATACAATAGAGGTCCGCTCATAGCCCAGTTCCCTTAACACGCCTCCTAGCTCTTTGCCAGAGAGGGTTACATCTGTAAAGGATTCAGACAGATAACTGTGATAAAAATGAAAGTCTATGTTTTTGAGTGGCGACTGGTATAGGATCCGGCCATAGGCAAGTGCAATAATAGTTTGCCAGTGCAACGGGAAGTGTTTTTTAAGCAACTCTTTGTAGTTGCCTAAAACAGTTTCGATCAAAACCGTTACACCAAACTCTTTGACAGTAACTTTCGAGACCGAAACTTCTTTCCTTCTAAGGCGATCTTTATCCGACATAACAAACCCTTCTCCTTCAGTTATCTTTCCCAAGAGTTTCCCTGTAATTTTTTTTGCTCGTTTTTTCTCGGGATCCCATTTGCTATGCACCTCATAAAGATAATAGTGTCCTTTCAGGAGCCTGAGTTCGGTTCCTTTCTGCTTGTGAGCTAAAGCCCAATCAGGATGTTTTGCCATAACAATACGTATTTACGTAATAACAAAACTACAACAAAAAAACCGACAAGTCAATAGTGCCGGCTATTCTGTTAATAATTATTACGTATTGTTGAAAAGTTACGGTTTAAACTTGAATGTAACCTTACAGACGGGTTTACTCTTAAGAAATTGTCTTTTCTCAATCATTTTTATTGATATTAGTTAAACAATAATTTGTTGTAAAAATTACTGCAAAAATAATACAAAATATTCATAAATCTATATTTCTGCATAAGATTATGATATTCAGGTAAATACAAATACTATAAACAATATGCTTTCTCTTTTACACGAAAGTCATACACATTCTTCACCCCACATCATACATCCGGTGTCCGAAATCCGACATCCGACATCCGAATTCCGACATCCCCCATTTCACTTCCTCCCATGCAACCCGCATTCTTTGCTATCGGGCATTTCCCACCACCAGCGGCCGGCACGCAGATCCTCGCCTTTTTCTATGGCACGTGTACAGGGTTGGCAGCCGATACTGGGGAAACCTTGTTCGTGGAGTTTGTTGAAAGGAATATCATTGGTTTTAATAAAATCCCAGACCTGTTCCTCGCTCCATTCGAGCAGGGGGTTTATTTTAATCAGCCCGTTTCCGGCATCCCATTCAACAATTTTAAGGCCGTTACGGGTAACCGATTGCTCACGGCGTAGCCCGGTAATCCATGCATCCATGCCCTTTAAACCTCTTTGTAAAGGTGCTATTTTTCGAACATGGCAGCATAATTTACGATTTTCGATACTTTCGTAAAACAGGTTTATACCCTTCGAATTCACCATTTCTTCCACCTTGTTTGTATCCGGGAAATAAGATTTTATCTCTACGCCATACCGGTTGATGGTGCGGTGAAGAAGGTCGTAGGTCTCCGGGAAAACCCGGCCTGTATCGAGCGTGAGTATGGCGGTCGATCTATCAATTTTTGATAACATAAAGGTAATTACCTGGTCTTCTGCTCCTAGGCTGGTGGCAAAAACAATTTTTTTACTAAAAAGGCTGAGTGCTTTTTCGAGTATCTCAAAGGCAGTCAGTCCTTGCCATTGCTCATTGAGCAAATCAATATTGTCAGTTGGATTCATCGCTATTATAAATTATTTCGTCTAGTTTATATGATTGTCTGGCTACCACTCCTTTTTCCGTTTGCATTACAGTACAACACTCGTTAAGTGTATCATGTTCGAAAAACAGAACATATTGATTTTCGGCGGCCTCATTCAGAAATTGTTCTTTTTCCATCAGCGAGACCAAGGGCTCGATATCAACGGATGGTATAAATGGGATAGGGATATTGGACTGGGTAGGAATAAAATCGCCCAGGTAGACAACAGTTTGATTATATGTATGAATATATGGTATTATCTGACCACGGGTATGTCCGTTGAATATTTTCAGGGTAATTTGCTCAAAAGGCTGCATGCCTTCTTCTAGCAAATGAAGGAGGCCACTTTCGTGCAAAGGAAGCAGGTTATCCTTAAAAAAAGCAGCCCCTTCACGTTTATTCGGATTCATGGCCCATTCCCAATGCGAACTCGAAACCCAATAATGCGCATTGCCGAAAACACATTCCAAACTCCCAGCTTTATTTATGCGTGTAGCAGCCCCAACATGGTCGTCGTGCAAATGTGTAAACAAAACATCCGTTATTTCATCAGCACTAAAACCCTCCATTTCAAGCGATTTCAGAATGTTGATACCCGGTTCGCGGAAACGGACTGCATAATATTTCTCATTTCGTTTGTCACCTAGTCCTGTATCTATCAGTATTTTCCGTTCGTTGTGAACTATAAGCAGACAGCGAGTGGTAATATCTATCATGTTGTTTTCGTCCGACTTTCGAAGCCGCGACCAAATAGATTTAGGAACAACTCCAAAAGCCACACCGCCATCCATCTTCCAGTTGTCGGCAATCAGGGGGTAAAGCTTCATGTATCTGAATTAGAGTTTTTACCGACAAAGGTAATGTTTTATGCATTTTCAAGTGAACAATTTAAAGTTTTACATATGCTTTATAGAGTATGGAGGAGTGGAAAACTTGTAAATAAATTTTAAAAAATATTACTATTTAAGCTTTTTAGGATTATAATTTGTAATATTGTATT
>CAIXAQ010000709.1 GCA_903917425.1 uncultured Bacteroidales bacterium | reverse complement strand
TGGTACAATTTGAATTAAATGGCAAGACCGAAATGTTCGGCGGCAATCCCGACACTACCTTGCTTAAATATTTGCGCCTTGAGAAAAACATAACTTCGGTAAAAGATGGCTGTTCCTGCCAGGGAGCCTGTGGCGCTTGCATGGTCGAGATAAACGGTGAAGCAAAATTATCATGCCTCACTCCGCTGAAAAAACTTGAAAATGCAAAAGTCAACACCCTTGAAGGATTGCCCGAAAGTGTCAGGGATATTATGGCAAAAGCATTTGTCGAAAAAGGAGCTGTTCAGTGCGGTTTTTGCACTCCAGGTTTCCTTATGCGTACAAACATACTTCTGCAGAAAAATCCTACTCCTACCCGTGATGAAATCAAGCAAGCACTTACATTGAATTTGTGCCGTTGCACCGGGTATGTTAAAATTATTGATGCCATACACGAGACAGCTCAACGGCTTCAACAGCAAAAACCTTCAATAAGCACAACACTTTCAGGCAATGTAGGGACTTCCTATCCGAAATACGAGGCTTACGAAATGGCTGTCGGGAAACGCTTGTTTGTAAATGATCTGAGGTTTGACGGAATGCTGTACGGAGCTCTTTATTTTTCGGATCATCCAAAAGCTACGGTGCGGGAAATTGATATTTCCGAAGCATTAAAAGTAAAAGGCGTAGTTAAAATTATTACCGCAGAAGATGTGCCTGGAGAACGTTTTGTCGGACTGATTTTCAAAGACTGGCCCCTGATGATCAAACCCGGCGAAACAACCCGCTATATCGGTGATGTGCTGGCCGGCGTGGTTGCCGAAACTGAAGAGATTGCGCGTGAAGCTGTTAAATTGATACAGGTAACTTATGAGGTGCTCAAACCGGTTACCGATCCCCATGAAGCCATAAAACCAAGAGCGTTAAAAGTTCATCCTGACAGGGATAATCTTTTGGAAACCTGCCGGGTTTACCGTGGTGGGAATGTGGATGAAATACTGACAGGTTCCGATTTTGTTGCAAAAGGCATATACCAGACCCAGCGTATCGAGCATGCTTTCCTCGAAACCGAAGGTGCAGTAGCCATGCCTTTTGAAGATGGTGTTCACTTATATTCGAACGGACAAGGAATTTATGTTGATCGCAAACAAGTTGCTTCCCTATTGGATTTGCCGGAAGAAAAAGTCAGAGTCACGCTGGTTTCTACCGGAGGTGGCTTTGGAGGCAAAGAAGATATGACGGTTCAGGGGCATTCCTCACTTTTTGCCTGGCTGATAAAAAAACCTGTAAAAGTTGTGCTTTCGCGGGATGAATCTATTCGTGTGCATCCAAAACGTCATCCTGTTTATATGGATATGGAAGTAGGATGCGACAAAGATGGAAAACTCACTGGCTTAAAATTGTATGCCGTTGGCGATTCCGGAGCCTATGCCTCAGTCGGAACCAAAGTGATGGAGCGTGTGGCTGGTCATGCAAGCGGGGCATATCATTTTCCTTGCGTAAATCTGGAGGCACTTACAGTTTATACAAACAATATTCCTAGCGGTGCCATGCGCGGCTTTGGTGCCAACCAGGTAGCTTTTGCCCTCGAAGGTTGCATCGATGAACTCTGCAAACAAGGCGGTTTTGATCGTTGGCAGTTTCGCTATGATAATGCATTATGCGAAGGCAAAATGACCGCAACCGGGCAGGTTTTGCACGAAGGCATTGGTGTTAAGGAGACATTGCTTACTGTTAAACCTTATTACGATAAAGCCCGTTTCAAAGGTTTAGCCTGTGGCATAAAAAATAGTGGTGTTGGTAACGGCATGGCTGACTTCAGCGATGTGATAATTGAAATAAAATCGGAAAAGCAAGTTGTTTTGCACCACGGTTGGACTGAAATGGGCCAGGGAGTGCATACCGTTGCTACACAGGTTTTGTGTGAAGAAACCGGAATTTCTCCCGGAATCGTTGAAGTAATAGTGGATTCAATCGCCGGCATCCCGACCGGG
>CAIXAQ010000708.1 GCA_903917425.1 uncultured Bacteroidales bacterium | reverse complement strand
GTTCCATGGGCGCCGGCAAACACTTCTGTCATACCCTGGATAACAACATCAATGTATTCCTGGTTTATGGATGCCACATTTTTTTCGGTCGAAAATTTAGTTTTATTTTTTTCGTTGCCAACAGATCGTACCACATGTGGCGGGTAAAAGAATCCCCTGTTAGCTACCATCGAAGCATAATTTACGAGTTGCAGAGGTGTCGTTAGAACTTCTCCCTGTCCGATAGAAAGAGAGCGGATAGTCATAGCATTCCAATGACCTTTGCCATATATTTTATCGAAAACTTCCGAAGGAGGGAGGTTTCCTTTTAGTTCGAAAGCAAGGTCGGTATTCAACAGCCGGCCAAAACCCATGCTTGTCAGGTGATTCCGCCACACATCATAGCGTTCTTTTACAGTTCCAAAGTGTGGATCATTCATTATGGCGCGAAAAACCTGCCAGTGAAAAGGATTGCACGATTGCTGAATGGCCATATATACATCGAGTGGCGATTCATGATTATGCGTGCATTTAATAGGCGATGAGCCAGGCCCCTGGCAAGAAAAACGTGTTTTATCGGTTATCACGCCCATTTGAAGCCCGACCATATCGTTGGCCATTTTAAATGTCGAACCCGGAGGATATTGCCCCATAATAGCGCGGTTCACAAGGGGTTTGAGCGGATCTTTATTCAGTTCGCCATAATTTTTGCCCCTCACCCTGCCAACCAGCAAATTCGGATCGTACCCCGGGCTTGATAAAAAGCATAAAATTTCGCCTGTTTTAGGATCGATGGCAACAATGCTACCGCGTTTGTTAGCCATCAGTTTTTCGCCGTATTCCTGCAAATCGGCATCAATTCCGGTGTAAAGATCGCCTCCCATAACGGCTGCTGTATCGTAACGGCCGTTTTCGAAACTGCCGACATCACGGTTAAAAACATCAACCATACGTATCTTCAATCCTTTGATACCCCGTAACTCTTTTTCGTAGGCACGCTCAATTCCGCTAATACCAATATAATCGCCTTGCTTATAATAATCGCTTTTTTCAACTTGTGCCGGGGTTACTTCACCGATATAACCCAGCAGGTGAGCACCAATCGACATGGGATATTTGCGAAGTGTACGAGGCTGAACGAAGAACCCTTTGAAACGGTACAGCTTTTCTTCAATGTATCCATAGGTTTCTTTGGAAATTTGTTTTTCGAATGCTGAAGAAAGCATGGGAGAATAATCACGGGCTCTTTTCATCCGTTCTTTGAAACCTTCGGGTGTTATTTCGAGCAGACGGCATATTTCGGCGGTATCCACATCTTTTACTTCGCGCGGTATCACCATCAGATCGTAGACAGCCTCATTGTAAACCAATAATTTCCCATTGCGGTCGTAAATAAGCCCTCGTGCCGGGAATTGGGTTACATATCGGAGTACATTGTTATTGGCTGAAATGGTATAACTCCTGTCGATAACCTGGATATAAAATAACCGTATGAGATATATAAAACCGATAACCAGAAAGGTTGTGATAATCACAATTTTACGATCGGCATAAATACGGTTGGCCATTGAATAAACTAGGTCGTTGAAAAGACAGGATTGTATCTGAAAAGTGCTGCAAAAATACAGAATCCAAGATTGAAATTCTGATATATTTGAATAAATATCTCGCAAGCGGCCATAAAAAAACCTGCTGAAGTTATTGTGCTTCAACAGGTGATCATATAGTGGGGTAAACGGAGATTGATATGTAGAATTTTATTCCTTCTTCTGCTTCGTATTTCTTACCCTTATGACGAAAAAAGGGGCTAAAAGTTACAGTAGTCAGGCATTTTTCTATCTGTTGGGCTATTGCGATAATCTAAAAAAAGGAAAACCACTAAGGCACTAAGAGCACTAAGGTTCACAAAGTACTGTAATCAGTAATAAACTTAATACAACATAGAGGCTTAAAGCCTTTGAGGGAAAAAATAGATTTTTCGGAACGAGCATAATTTTCAAATTTTCAAATTCACACATTTTCAAATTTCCAAACCATCACTTCCTTTCCGAAAATTTCATAAACCTTTCATCCTGATGGTATGGTTGAAAATCAGCATCAGCCTGCAAGCGGTTTATATCTTTAAAACCAAGGTTAAATGCCTGATCGAGTGCACGAAATAATGCATCCGGATTGTGTTCAATGGCTGCAACTTTAGCTGCGAGGTAGCGGTGCTCGGCATTGGTTGGGTCCACAAGCCTGTATATTTCGATGTATTTAGCAGCTGCTTCCAGATCGCCTTGTTTTAAAGCAGAGGTTGAATACATATAGCAATTAAGGCTGAGAAAACCCAGCAGTCTTTTATAAACCGCGTTCATTTCCGGGTTAGCAGGATTTTCAGATAAAGAATGTAGTTTGCGGGTTTCTTTCGACCACCATTCTATGCTCTGTTGTTGTATTTCGGGAGAATATCTGCGCTGCAATTCCTGCTCGGTTTCCAGCAACTGTTTTTGCTGTTTACGGAATGCGACCACATACTTGTTGCCGGATAGTTTGTCTATTTCAGCCTGCAGCGGAGCTAAATCGGTAAGTCCATGCAGGTAATGCATCATTTTAATATATATATCCTGCTGTTGGGATAACCTGCCTTCAGTTGAAGCCAGACTTGCGTCTTTATCATTTTTTTCTATGAAAGAGTTAATGGCATTTCTGTCAACCGGAATCGCTTGCTGCCGCATGGCGTCAAATTTGAGCCACACGAAAATTTCGGGAATCAACTCTTTGGGTGGCCACTGATGAATCCCGTCAAACTCAAGTAAATGATGCTGATAGCCCGACTGCTCAAGAGTTTCATCAAGTTGCAGAAGTTCAGTGTAATTGAAATCCTGGTTGCCAACCACAGCAAGATAGCTGAATGGGCTTAAAGGTTTCTGACTAATATTTGGCAACCCTGCACCACAACCGACAACACCTGCTATGCCTCCTACGGTAATTGCTGCCGCACCGGCTACCCGCGAACCACCGGAAAACCCTCCCACATATACCGCTTTATTATTGATATTGAACCTGTTACTTATATCAGCAAGCATTTTCCTGTAAATAGCGGTGGTTTCTTCAATCGGCAAACCATTTTTCGAATTGTTCGAGCCTGCCACTATGAAGCCATTTGTTGAAGCTTCCGCGCTGAAAAGATTAACAGGCAGCAACCCATCGCCGTGTGAATCGAAAAGGATCAGCACAGGGCATGGTTTATCCTTTTCATAGCTTTCGGGTAAAAATAAGGCGTAGGTCAGGTTTGTATCGGCAGTGCATGGCACCTTTTGATAGATTTTTGAAGTGCTGAACTCCTTGCTATTTTTCCCCTGCCCCGAAATGCATGAAACGGAAGAAAATAGTACCAGGATGCCTGAAGCGATATAAAGAGCTTGTTTTGTCATTGCAATGACCTTTGGAGTGAAAATGAAAAAGATTATTTTTCGTACAAAGTTCGCTTTTAAATGTTTTGTAACAAAATAATGTATATTTGATGCCTTACTATAATGCAAATTACATCTTATCATCATGTTAAGGTATAAGCAGTGGATATTCAGGAACATAAAGCGACGCGATAAATTCGTGAGCTTATTTATATAGATGGTTTTCAACATACTATTTTTTAATTTTTTCAACGATTTTCAACCATGGAATTACCTTTTGCAGAACCTTACAGAATAAAAATGGTGGAATCAATCCGCTGCAGCACCCGCGAACAACGCGAACAATGGATAAAAGATGCCGGTTACAACCTCTTTAACCTGCGGAGTGACCAGGTTTTTATCGACCTGCTCACCGACTCGGGCACAGGAGCAATGAGCGATAAACAATGGAGCGAAATGATGCTGGGCGATGAAAGTTATGCCGGAGCTTCGTCCTATTATAAATTGAAATCCGCAATCAAGGATTTACTGGGTTTCGAATATTTTTTGCCAACACACCAGGGTAGGGCAGCCGAAAATGTCCTTTTCAGTGTTTTGGTGAAAGAAGGCAACGTGGTGCCGGGAAATTCGCATTTCGATACGACGAAAGGACATATCGAATTCAGGAAAGCCAAAGCCATTGACTGTACCATTGATGAAGCATTCAATACCACCATTGATCATCCTTTCAAGGGAAATATCGACCTCGCCAAACTTGAAGATGTTCTGAAAAAATACCCGCGCGAAAAAATTTCGATGATCATCGTTACCATTACCTGCAATTCTTCAGGAGGTCAGCCGGTTTCGATGGCCAACATGAAGGAGGTAAAACAACTGGCAGTTAAATACGATATCCCGGTTATTTTCGATTCCGCGCGCTTTGCCGAAAATGCATATTTTATTAAAACCAGGGAAGAAGGGCAGCAGGATCGCAGCATCCGTGAAATTGTAACCGAAATGTTTTCGTATGCCGATGGAATGACCATGAGCAGTAAAAAAGACGCTATTGTAAATATTGGCGGATTTATTGCATTACGCGACCCGGAACTTTTCAGGCAGGCATCGGTGTTCAACATTATTTTCGAAGGGTTCTTAACCTATGGCGGACTTGCCGGCCGCGACCTGAATGCAATGGCACAGGGGTTATATGAAGGCACCGAATTTGATTACCTGAAATCCAGGATAGGCCAAGTTGCAATACTTGGTCAGAAATTGACCGGTTTTGGAGTTCCGGTTCAGATGCCTTATGGAGGTCATGCTATATTTGTGGATGCAAGTCAAGTGCTTTCGCACCTGCCGAAGGAACACTTCAGGGCACAAACCCTGGGTGTTGAATTGTATATTGAAGCAGGAGTCCGAGGTGTCGAAATCGGTGCCATCATGGCCGACCGCGATCCTGTAACCCGCGAAAATCGCTATCCCACTCTCGAATTGCTCAGGCTCGCCATCCCACGCCGTACCTATACCAACGACCATATAAACTATGTGGCAGTTGCCATGGGCAATGTTTATGAGCGTCGGCAACAGATTACCACAGGTTTTGCCATCGAGCAGGAAGCTCCTATAATGAGGCATTTTACTGTTAAGTTGAGGAAGATCTGAGAGTGGAAATTAAAGAAGGTACGATTTGCGATTTGCGGTTTTGACTTGCAATCGTGAATCGTACCCTTTTCTATACTTCTATACAACTTATAAGCTAAAGTTTATTGCTTAACGAAAGTCGGCGGTGAATCCTTTTCTGTTTTGGATCTGATGGGAATAACACCTCCCATTTCACCCATTACGTTCACCAGGTCGGAACCGGTAGGTACTACGATTTTCGAATTGTCCTTTAACGAAGTTTCCATAGCCTGTATTCTGCGCAGCATCTGGGCGTTGCCTACGAAATATTTCTCTGCGGACTCGTTCACCAGTTGAATGGCCTGCGCCTCGCCTTCGGCACGAAGAATGGCAGCTTGTTTTATGCCTTCGGCACGGCGGATTTCGGCACGTTTTTCGCCATCCGCTTTGGTTTCTGTAGCCGTGGCGTAGTCGATGGCCGCTATTTTTTCATTTTCAGCCTTCACAATTTTGTTCATTGTCTCCTGCACATCTTTAGGGGGATCAATTTCCTTGAGTTCAGTACGGACAATTTCAATTCCCCAGTTCTGGGTTTCTTCAAGCAGCGTGCCGTGCAATTCCTTATTGATTCGCCCGCGCTCGCTGTTAGCCGATTTTAGCGTCATGGTACCGATTATATTACGCAGAGTGGTTCGGGCCAGGTTAACGATCTGGTATTCAATGCTATTGACGTTATACTGCGAATTTTTAACGCTGTCTTCATCCGATTTGATTTTGAAATAAACCTGAGCGTCAACCCGTGCGTTCAGGTTATCGTTCGTGATGATCTCCTGTGGTTCGGCATTGATCATCTTTTCGGTGATGTTGATCTTATACATCTTATCAATTCCTGGAATAATCCAGTTAAAACCGGGAGGAGCAAAATGATGATATTTGCCAAGCCGCTCAATGAGTGCCCGGTTCGTAGGCCTGATAATGCGTATTCCTGCAAAGAAAAACAGGAGCACTATTACAATGATAATAGTTACGAGATTTTCCATAATTGTGGTTTTTGAATTAATTTAAACTATGTGAATTTACAGTATGATCTTACATACAAATATAAATCATTTATATGTGTAGTTCAATCTTTTTTTTGAAATTATTGCAATAATTCGTCCAGGAATCGCGCCATTTTTTCCTGCGGACAAGCAATGAGCTAAGTAGACCCATTTCGCAAACCGGCACAGGTATCAGACTTTCATAGCTGGATTTTATAGTATAATTCGCCTGACTGATTTTTTCTTTTTTGCGAAATCTGAAGCGGGAATGGTATATCAACGCTTTTTGATGACTGCATAATTAAATAATCCTCTTATTTCACTTTTGGAAATAAAATTCCTGCTGATTGATGTTACGCACAATCGTTAAGTGTATTATAATGTGATCTGATCAGAAATGGCAAGTTGAATTTCCGATGATTATTTGTACCTTTGCCGGCTGTTTTTTACTCATGGATGAATCGAAAAAAGAAGGCCGTTACCAGCGGATTATCAGTCAACTTGAAGGTTTGCTTACCAAAACCACTGATCCGGTTGCCCGGATGGCTACAATTGCTGCCGTTTTAAGTCATAAGTTCGATTATTTTTTCTGGTGTGGATTCTATTTTATTCATGGTGATAAACTCATAGTTGGTCCATACCAGGGGCCGGTTGCCTGCCAGGTTTTGCAAGGTTCCGGCGTTTGCATCACGGCAGTTGAGGAGAATAAAAGTGTTGTCGTAGCTGATGTGCATGCATTTCCGGGCCACATCGCATGTGATTCGCGCTCCAATTCCGAAATTGTTGTCCCTGTGCGAAACAACCTTGGAAACATAATGGCTGTATTGGATGTTGATAGTATATCCTTTGGTTCTTTCGACGAAACCGATCGGCAGTATCTTGAACTCATTTCAGACTTTGTTTATACTAAAACAGAAAAATAATGCCCACCTGAAGTTTTCTGCCATCGGAGTACTTTTACCATTCTGCTAAAGCAATAAAACACTTATAAGTCTGAATTCCAAATTTATACAACTTATTTGGTAAGCTGCAAAAAATCAAATCTTCAATCTTTAATTAAATATTTAATGAAACAAACTTTTCTCGCATTTATCTTAGTCACGCTTCTGCTGGTTACAAAAGCTCAACCGCCGGCAGGATATTATGATAATGCCTCCGGTAAGATAGGTGCACCACTCAAGACTGCCCTGTATAATATTATTAAGGACCATACTGCTATTAGTTACACAGCATTATGGACAGCTTTTCAAACATCTGATAAGAAATCGAATGGAAAAGTTTGGGACATGTATTCCAATTGTACTTTTACTTTTGTAACAAATCAATGCGGAAATTACAGTGCTGAATGTGATTGCTATAACCGTGAACATTCCTGGCCTAAAAGCTGGTTTAATGACGCAACTCCTATGTACACCGACATGTTTCATATTGTGCCTACCGATGGCAAAGTGAATGGAATGCGCAGCAATTATCCTTTCGGTGAAGTCAGTAATCCTACCTATACATCGGGCAATGGCAGCAAATTAGGCTCATGCAGTTTCCCCGGCTACACCGGCATCGTATTTGAACCAGTTGATGAATTCAAAGGCGATTTTGCACGGAATTATTTTTATATGGCAACCAGGTATGAAAATATTATAGCGTCGTGGCATTCGAACGATCCGAGTGCTGAGGCCATTCTTCAGGCTAATTCATTTCCTGTTTTCGAAACCTGGTTTATCAATCTCCTTGTTAAATGGCATACTAATGATCCTGTAAGTCAGAAAGAAATTGACAGAAACAATGTAGTGTATACCTCTTTCCAGCATAACCGTAATCCGTTTATTGATCATCCTGAGTACGTTAACAGTGTTTGGGGGACTAATGTCGGATTAACTTACACCCCTGCGCAAGTCTCACTCCAGGTATACCCAAACCCGGTTTCGCAGTCGTGCACCATTACTTTGCCACCTGAATTTAACCAGCAAAACAGTATTTTTGTCGTTTATTCAGCTACAGGTTTGCCTGTAAATGCACCCTTGACTGTCAGCGGTGACAGAGCCACTCTTGATTTAGAAAAAGTACCGGCAGGATTTTATATGTTGAAGTTAGCAATCGGTGACTATCACACAATTTACCAGGCACGGATAATTAAGAAATAATACCCTATAGCATTGCAGGTCATACGGATTACAAAGGAGTTTAAGTTTGAGATGGCTCACGCCCTGAAAGGGTACGATGGGCTCTGCCGTAATATTCACGGGCATTCGTATGAACTTTTAGTCACCATCAGCGGCATTCCGGTTTCGGATACTGATTCAACTAAACTGGGGATGGTTATGGATTTTGGCGATCTGAAGAAAATCGTCCGGCGGAGTATCATCGACGAATTTGATCATGCCCTGGTATTGAATCGTGAGTCGGCTGAAGATTTTAATATGGATGCCGAGATGTTCGGACGGACGATTCTGGTTGATTATCAGCCTACCAGCGAAAATATGATTATTGATTTTGCGGAGAGGATAAAACCCCTTTTGCCCGAAAATATTAAACTTCACCATATGCTCCTGCGCGAAACTGTTACGTCATACGCTGAATGGTTCGCGTCGGATAATGAGTAGTGAATGTGGGATGTTTGATGTGGGATGTGGAATGTGAAATATGGAAACTGGAAACTGGAATCTGGAATCTGAAGATTTGAAACCAGAGCAAAGAAACTATATTTTACAATTTTCTTTTTTCTATTTCCCCATTAACTCCTTACTCATCACTCCCCTCAGTCCCCCGAATCCAATTTCATTTTTATCCTCGAAGCTAAGATATCGATAGCTACCCTGTTTTCGCCGCCCTGGGGAACGATAATATCGGCATAGCGTTTAGTCGGTTCTATAAATTGCAGGTGCATAGGTTTCACCCATCGGGAATAATGGTCGAGTACCTGCATGGCATCACGGCCGCGCTCCACCGTATCGCGACGTATAATGCGCATAAGCCTGTCGTCGCTTTCGGCATCCACAAACACTTTTATGTCAAAACGTTTAGTTAATTTGGGGTCGCTGTAAATCAGTATCCCTTCGATAATAATAACTTTTCGCGGTTCAATTTTCACTGTTTCTTTGAGCCTGGCACAGCTAATGTATGAATAAGTGGGCATTTCGATGCTTTCGCCCCGGCGCAGCGCGTCAACATGATCGATTAATAAATTCCATTCAATCGAATTAGGATGGTCGAAGTTAATTTTTAGTTTCTCTTCGGGCGAAAGGTGTCCATTATCCCAATAATATGCATCCTGAGGAATCACCGCAACCGAATTTTTGGGCAAACGTTTAATGATTTCGCGGACAACTGTACTTTTGCCACAGCCCGAGCCTCCGGCAATTCCTATAATAAGCATATTTTGAGTTGATTAGAAATGTTTATTCCTATAATTCTTATTTGGTAAAAATAAAAAAAGCCCCGGATTAAAGGAGCTTTCTTTATAGAAATGCGAATATTTTTTTTTGATTCTAAAACAGGAAACTGAGCAGCACCCCGGCTGCAACGGCACTGCCAATTACTCCGGCCACATTTGGGCCCATTGCATGCATTAAAAGGTGGTTTGTTTTGTCATATTCAAGCCCAACAACCTGCGAAACCCGGGCACTGTCAGGAACAGCCGAAACCCCGGCATTGCCGATAAGCGGATTCATTTTATTGCCTTCTTTCAGGAAAAGGTTAATTATTTTAACGAACATCACACCTCCAAAAGTTGCAATAATGAAGGACGCGGCTCCAAGGGCAAAAATCCCTACCGATTTTGTTGTCAGAAAGGTTGTAGCCTGCGTTGAGGCACCTACTGTGAGCCCGATAAGGATAGTCACAATGTCAATCATTGGCCCTTTGGCGGTATCAGCCAGTCGTTTGGTTACAGTGCTTTCTTTCAGCAGGTTGCCGAAAAATAGCATTCCCAGTAACGGCAGACCTGAAGGGACAATAAAACAAGTGAATAGCATCCCTATAATAGGGAAAAGGATTTTCTCGAGTTTCGAAACGGTACGAGGAGGTTTCATGCGGATCAGGCGTTCCTTTTTGGTTGTTAACAAGCGCATCACGGGCGGTTGAATTACCGGTACCAGGGCCATATACGAATAGGCTGAAACCGCAATTGCACCTACCAGGTCCGGTGCCAGTTTCGATGCGAGGAAGATTGCCGTTGGTCCATCAGCTCCGCCGATGATGCCTATTGCTCCAGCCTCGGATGGTGGAAATCCTAGTGCAAGGGCTGCTGCATAAGCACCAAAAATACCTAATTGAGCCGCGGCACCAATCAGAATGAGTTTTGGATTGGAGATTAAAGCTGAGAAGTCAGTCATAGCACCTATTCCAAGGAATATTAATGGCGGATAAATGCCCTGCCTGACTCCATAATACAGGTAATTTAATACGCTGCCACTCTGATAAATTCCAATCTGAAGGTTAGCTGGATCCGTATTCACAATATGCTCAGCACCCCAGAATGGAATATTTCCAATAAGCATTCCAAAACCTATGGGAATCAGTAACATAGGTTCATATTCCTTGGCAATGGCGAGGTAAATGAATGCCAGGCCGACAGTTATCATGATCAAATGCCCAAATGTAAAATTGGCAAATGATGTGTAACCTACGAACTGATTGAGGTGATCGGACAAAAATGCCCAGAAATTTCCCGATGTATCCATGATACTACTCTCCGATTACAATAAGAATGTCGCCTTCCATCACACTGTCACCCTTGTTTATTTTAATGGAAGTAACGCGCCCTTCTTTATCTGCATTGATGTTGTTTTCCATCTTCATAGCTTCGAGCATAAGCAGTTTCTGGCCGATTTTGATCGTATCGCCTTCGCGGACGTATATTTCGAGGATTACACCGGGAAGAGGCGACTTAATATTACCTGTACCTTTTGGACTTGCCGGATTTGCAGTTTTTGAAACGGAGGGATGCGAATCGGTGGATGGAACTGCCAGTGTACGAACTAATTTTGGGGTCTTGACCGTCTGCATTTTCCGATCAATTTCGACAGAATAGATAACCCCATTTACCGAAACTTCAGCTGTATTATCTTCGATACCAATTATTTCGGCATCGTAGGCATTTCCATTAATTGTAAACTTAAAATTTTTCATTTTCTATTATTTTGGGGCTCTCCGTAATCCGTAAATTTTCGAACTCCATGGAGAATATGTTTTGGCTGCATTCTTAAAGGTAATTACCGCATCTTCCAGGCCTTGTAATTGCTGACGATAAAGGTGCAAAGCCAGGGAAATGGCAGCAAGAGTCTCACCCGGAATATCTTCCAGCATTTCAGGCATCATTTCATTGGGGCGGCTCTTCCTGAAACGCTTTTTCAGATCAACATTATAGAGCTTTGCGATGTACTTAAAGGTAAGATAAAGGAAAATAAGTGAGATAAATACTACCGTCATTGCTATGATGGTCATTGCGATTCCGGTGGGATCCATTTTGCCAAATTCTTCCGCAGCAGCACCGCGTACCCGGTTACCTGTTTCAGCCAGAAGTAGTATCGAGAGTGTCATAACGGTAGGTTTGAATGTTTTTTGGCGGGATTGGTATCCTTCTTGGTTGCCAATGCCTGAAATGCGCGTATCACCCTGAAACGGGTGTTGCGGGGGACAATCACATCGTCAATAAATCCATAGCTTGCAGCATCATACGGATTTGCAAACTTGGTTTTGTACTCGTTTTCGTATTTATTGAATTCCACTTGTCTTTCTGAAGGGTCTTCAATTCCAATAAGCTTTTTATTGTAAAGAACTTCAATTGCTCCTTTTGGACCCATTACAGCAATTTCGGCTGATGGCCAGGCATAGTTAATGTCGCCACGCAAATGCTTTGAGCTCATTACATCATAAGCTCCCCCGTATGCTTTACGCAGAATTACTGTTACTTTTGGAACAGTAGCTTCACCATAAGCAAACAACAACTTTGCCCCGTGAATAATAATCCCACCATATTCCTGCGCGGTGCCGGGTAAAAATCCCGGAACATCAACCAGGGTGAGAATAGGAATATTGAAAGCATCGCAGAAACGGACAAAGCGGGCCGCTTTGCGCGAAGCATTTATATCCAGCACTCCTGCCAGGTAATTAGGCTGGTTGGCTACGATGCCGACCGACATGCCATTGAACCTTGCATAGCCAATAACAATATTGGGTGCGAAATGCCGGGCAACTTCAAGGAATTCGTTGTTGTCGGCAATCAGGTGGATGACATCCTTAATGTCGTATGGTTTGTTAGGATTTTCAGGAACTATCTCATTCAGAGTTTCTTCCAGCCGGTCGATGGGGTCAATGCAGGGTATGTACGGCGGATCTTCGAGGTTGTTCTGTGGAAGGTAACTGAGCAATTTGCGTAAAAGCAGAATACCTTCCTGTTCGTCTTCGGCCACAAAATGCGATACTCCTGATTTGGAGCCATGAACCATGGCGCCACCAAGTTCATCATCAGTAACTACTTCACCGGTAACGGTTTTTACCACTTTGGGACCGGTAACAAACATATAACTGTTTGTTTTTGACATTATTATGAAATCAGTCAGTGCCGGACTGTATACAGCACCTCCGGCACAAGGACCAAAAATGGCCGATAACTGTGGAATTACCCCGGAAGCCATGATATTACGCTGGAATATTTCGGCATAACCTGCCAGGCTCTGCACGCCTTCCTGTATGCGCGCTCCGCCTGAATCGTTGATGCCGATGACAGGAGCGCCCACTTTCATGGCCTGATCCATCACCTTGCAGATTTTTTTGGCATACATTTCACTGAGCGATCCGCCGAAAACAGTGAAATCCTGGGAAAAAACATATACCAAACGCCCATCGATAGTACCATAACCTGTAACTACGCCATCGGAAAGGTATTTTTCGTTTTCGATACCAAAATCGGTGCAGCGGTGCGATACAAACATGTCGAATTCTTCGAAACTGCCTTCATCCAGCAACAGGTCGATACGTTCGCGGGCGGTGAGTTTGCCTTTTTTATGTTGTGAATCAATGCGTTTCTGGCCACCACCCAGTTTTGCAAGTTCACGTTTATCAAGCAATTGCGTGATTTTATCTTCGTTAGCCATTCGGTATTATTATTAATGAAAATTTGTGCATAGTGCAAAGTGCTCTGTGTCTGGTGCCTTGAGCATTTTGTGCTCAGCACTCCCATGCTATGTATTTTTGTTTTCGCAAAATTCAGTGAGTACACCGAATGTCGATTTCGGGTGAAGAAAACCAATGTTCATTCCTTCGGCACCTTTGCGCGATTGTTTATCGATAAGCCTGATGCCATTGGCTTCGGTTTCCGCAAGTGCATTTTCAATATCCTTTACGGCAAATGCGATATGATGGATGCCTTCGCCTTTTTTCTCCAGAAATGTACCGATAGGGCCTTCCGGGTCTGTGCTTTCGAGTAATTCGATCTTGGTCTGGCCTATCATAAAGAAAGCTGTCCTTACCCTTTGGTCGGGAACTTCTTCGATGGCATAACACTTGAGACCAAATATTTTTTCCCAATATGGGATGCTGTCATTCAGGCTTTTAACAGCAATTCCGATGTGTTCAATGTGAGTTAAATTCATTGATTATAAATTTCTGCAAAATTATATTCTTTTTGTTATTGAAATAACAATGAATGAAAATATATAGGTTGATTGAGTTAATATGGAACAATTCTATATAAGTACAGTAAACTGAATTGCTGTTATAAAAAAAATACCTGTAATATTTTGTATTACAGGTATTTGAAGCAATAAAACCAGGAGCCACTAATGGGACTCGAACCCACGACCTGCTCATTACGAATGAGCTGCTCTACCAACTGAGCTAAAGTGGCAAAAAAGCCTGCCAGTGATTTGCAAGCAGGCTTTTCCGATTGTCGGGATGAGAGGATTCGAACCTCCGGCCTCTTCGTCCCGAACGAAGCACGCTACCAGGCTGCGCTACATCCCGTTACTAAAATCAAAACTTTTTTACTCAATACCGGATTGCAAGCCGGTGTATCAAAGCCGTGTCATCAGTTGTGCAAAAGTAAAGAAATATTAGTTTAATCGAACTTTCATTCAAAATATTTTATCAGCAGGGCTGTAATCATACATTTTAATTCCGGTTCTGCTGAAAATTAAAGCAAGCTATGCTCCTGCTTACGAAAGTGTTAATTGGAATTATTCGTGTAAAATATAATTGTACTTTTACCTAAATTTTCATTTCGGATGCTACATTTGATCAATTTAAAAACTTGCGGAAAAATTGAGCGGTTTACAACAATATCACTAATTACTATACTGTTTTTCGTTTATAGCTCTTCATTAAAAGGGCAATCTCACCAATTTATACGTTATGCCGAAGATGAAGGATTAGTTAATACTCTTGTAAAATCGGCCACTACCGACCTGAATGGTTTTATCTGGATTGCCACCGATGATGGGCTTTTCAGGTACGATGGTCGCAATTTCACTCAAATTCTTGCCGAACTGCCCAGCAAATATGTAAAATCTGTGTGTTGCGCCCCCGATGGCGACGTCATAGCTTCTACCGACCTTGGCGTTGTCAGGATTGAAAGTACTCCGCAGACCTGGAGCGTTTCGATAGTAAAAATGGGCTCAATCAAGGAAGTCGATTCTTTGCTGTCCTTTCCGAAAACGATATACAAGGATAGCAAGGGGGTTTTATGGATAAGTGATAACCATAAAATATATCGCTTCAGCGGAAATGATTTTACATCATATTCGGCAGGTAAAAAGGCTTTCAGCAATAATTTTCAGCGATCCTTTTCCTTTGCAGAAGATGGATTTGGAAACATATATAGTTTTTCAGAACCGGGTTATGTTTTCAGGTATGATCAAAAAAAGAACATTTTCATCGACTTAGTGCTTCCTCAGCGTTTGTCGAATGTTCAATGCGTTTTAAATGTTGACAGCGAAACTATACTGGTTTC
>CAIXAQ010000707.1 GCA_903917425.1 uncultured Bacteroidales bacterium | reverse complement strand
GGCAATTACAGTGGTGTTACCGTGGATGCAAAAGAGGCAAGTTTCGCACAGGGTGGATATGAATTTATTATTACCGATTTGCCGGGAACTTATTCAATAACAGCCTATTCGCCCGAAGAACTTTATGTTCGCGATTTCATTAATGAAAATATGCCGGATGTGGTCGTGAATGTGGTGGATGCATCGAATCTGGAGCGTAATTTATACCTCACGACTCAGCTTATTGATATGGATATCCGGGTTATTGTTGCCCTGAACATGTTCGACGAGTTGCAACAAAAAGGAGATGTGCTAAATTATGAATATTTAGGCCAGATGCTTGGTATCCCTTTTATTCCGACTGTTGCGTCAAGGGGAAAAGGAATTCATGAGCTTTTTACAAAAATAATCGAAGTTTGCGAGGGTAGTGATAAGGTATCAAGGCATATTCATATCAACTACGGCCATTCGTTGGAAGAAGGAATTAAGGCTATTCAGACAAAAATCCGGATTCCGGCGAACTTTGATTTTCTGAATAAAATCTCCTCCCGCTTCTTTGCCATCAAGCTGCTCGAAAATGACCCGGATGCCCTTGCAAAAATGAAGATTCTGAAGAATCCTGATGAAATACGGCTGACAGTTGAACGTGAATCGGGACGAATAGAAAATGAACATCACGAAGATGCCGAAACTCTCATTACAGATGCTAAATACGGGTTCATAGCCGGTGCCTTGGCAGAAACGCTTAAAGTAAATCCCCAAACCCGCCGTCGCAACAGTGAAATAATCGATACTTTTATCACCAACAAGTTTTGGGGAATACCGATCTTTATCGGGTTGATGTGGGCCACATTTTACGGTACCTTTAAAATCGGTAATTATCCGATGAAATGGATACAATGGATGGTGCAGGAAATATCGACGCTTATCCAGGTAAATATGGCTGACGGAATGCTGAAAGATCTTCTGATTCAAGGCATTATAGGAGGCGTAGGAGGCGTCATCATATTCCTGCCCAATATTCTTTTGCTGTATTTATTCATCTCTCTTATGGAGGATACCGGCTATATGGCACGAGCTGTGTTTATTATGGATAAACTCATGCATAAAATCGGTTTGCACGGCAAATCATTTATCCCTCTTCTTATGGGATTCGGATGTAATGTACCGGCAATACTGTCGACGCGTATTATCGAAAGCAGGCGCGACAGGCTTATAACCATGCTGATCAACCCGTTTATGTCGTGCAGTGCCCGTCTTCCCGTGTATATACTGTTTATTACAGCTTTTTTTCAGTCTTACCAGGGAACAATTCTGTTTGGCATTTATTTTACCGGGGTACTTCTGGCCATCGGGTCCGCTTTGATGTTCCGGAAAACACTTTTTCGTAAAAAAGATGTTCCTTTTGTAATGGAACTTCCACCCTACCGCGTTCCGACCTTACGAAGCATCTTTCGGCATATGTGGCATCGCACCGGACAGTATCTTCAGAAAATTGGCGGAATTATCCTTATATCTTCTATTATTATATGGGCATTGGGGTATTTCCCGGTTCATTTTGATAAAAAGGAAGAGATTGATCTGCAGATTTCTGAATTAAAGAAAGCGAATGCAAGCATTAGCCAACCTTCACTATATTCGCAGGAAGAAAAAGATTCGATAAACCTGGTATACACTTCAAAAATGGCGGATCTGAATTTTGCACTGAATGTCGCACAGCAGGAAAACTCCTTTATTGGCCGTATAGGCCATTTTATCGAGCCTGTTATGCGTCCCTTAGGATTTGACTGGAAGATGAGTGTGGCTCTTCTTACAGGGGTTTCTGCCAAAGAAGTGGTGGTTGGTACGATTGGAGTACTGTATCATGCAAACGATTCCGGGGATGGATCGCAATCACTGGTTCAAAAGATACAAAGCCAGAAATTTACAAGCGGTCCTAAGGTGGGAAAACCCGTTTTTACGCCCCTGGTAGCACTAAGTTTTATGCTGTTCATACTGATATATTTCCCATGCATAGGTGTAGTTTCGGCCATCAGCCGCGAATCGGGACATTGGAAATGGGCTATGTTTGTGGTCGTTTACACGACAGTTCTTGCTTATCTGGGCTCTCTTTTTGTGTTCCAGGTTGGTTCTCTATTTTTCCACTAAATCATTATCATGAACTGGCTTGATTCAAATCCTCAGATTTTATTCTATATACTGCTGCTAACAGCAATTTTTATTACCCGGATTCCGGTGCTGGGAAAATATTTCAGAAGTGTAAATACCCTTGTTCACGAAGCTGGTCATGCCTTTATAACACTTATTTTAAGTGGAGAAGTTATTGCAGTAAATCTCTTTGCAGATACTTCAGGCACAACAGTAACCAAAGCAAAAGGGAAACTTGCCCAAAGCCTGATTGCATTGGCCGGTTATCCTGTTTCAGTGCTGACAGCCTGGCTTTGTTTGTTTCTGCTTCACAATAATTATCATCTTTATATACTATTTTTTTTAACCAGTATTGCGTTGTTAATCATGATATTATCTCTCAGAAACGCTTATGGACTGTTTTGGGCCGGAACATTTATTGTACTTAATTTGTTATTAATCTACTTTGACAACAAAACAGTAACCAATGCTTTTGCCGCTTTCTATACAGTTATAATTTTTACTGATGCCATCATTTCCTCGTTTATACTTATGATACTGTCAATAAAACAACCGAAAAAAGCCGGCGATGCTGCCAACCTGCAAAAATTTACAAAAATACCAGCCGCTATCTGGGCATTTCTTCTCCTGGCTTTCACGTTATTTATATCATGGCTTTCGGTAATAAATTATTTCCCATCCATTAAAACGCTGATTTAAAACACAATATGCAATTACAGGAAATCATTACTTATTTTTTGGTAACAATAGCTTTTGGCATTTTGCTGGTCAACCTTTACCAGACTCTGTTCCCTTCGAAAGCGAAAAACAACCAGCATGGCTGTTCTTCAGGTTGTAACTGCGATGCTAAAGTAATGAGGAAGGAACTGCTCAGTAAAAAAATACTAAATCCTCGCAAAGCCTAATATACAAGGAATTAGGCAATTATTTCTTCTTTCAGTAAATTGCAATTACTTCAAACTTTGCCTCCGCTCAATATAATGTAGCTCAAAACTCATAGCTCATAGCTTATATCTCATAATTTATATCTCATAATTCATAACTGATACCCTACTTCATCTTATCAATCCTGTTCATTCCATCAATAGCTTTAGTGTCATTAACTTTAAGTTTCAACACCTGCTGATAATCAG
>CAIXAQ010000706.1 GCA_903917425.1 uncultured Bacteroidales bacterium | reverse complement strand
GCCGGATCGGATTTTTTTTCATGAAGAAGGTTTTTAATACTTTTCCGATTGCAGGCAAATGGCTATTTTTTGTTTTGGTGAAAAGTAAGAAATTTTATCCTGGCGTGGAAATACCGATCACCAGATTCTGTCGCGATCAGAAAATTTTTAAATGAAAAACAGGCACTCAAATGATGCCGTTTGTATTTTTACCGAATGAAATGAAACGCCATCACCCAAAATTCATAATGCGCTCTTTACAATAGAAGCAGGTTATTGATAAATAAAACTTAAAAAAAGACAATCTGCATATTTTAGTTTGAGAGATAATTTAGCATGTTTAATTCGCACTAAGTAACAATGACAAAAGGAAGCAGACAAAAAAAAAATAGTTTGATACGGATTCTATATCTTTATCCTATAGCCTTCTTTCTGATCGGATTAAGCGTTGTATTTGGCTACTATGTGTTTATGCAAAATCATAGGTATAACGAACAAGTTGATAAGTTAAGAATTGAATTTCCCGAAAAACAACGAGCCGAATTAAAGTCAAAGGTTCTGTTATTAAAGGATTATATAAGCTGGGTCAGGTCGTATCCCGAAGAGCATACCATTCAGCATTTGAATAAACGGATTTTAGCCGCCGAAGCCCTGCTTAAAAATGCGGATTTAGTAAAAAACGTAACAAAAGAATTCCTCACTCCTGCGCTGGTCGATTCACTCGATGGGTTGAATGCAAAATCTGTCACCAAAATCATTTTACTGGATAAAAATAATGAAGTTTTATACCCTGAATTCCTTTCAAAAAGCGGAAAGTCAACCCAAACCCAGAATACACTGAACAGCTCATACAAGATTGAGGATCAGTCATCAACGGATTCAATCATCTTCAGTTCGTATCGAAACAATACATTGCCCGTATCGTACCTGATAACCAGTAACAAACACGTTGGCAACATCAGGCTCGGGCTTATTTTTAGGGCCGATCAAAAGTCAGATATTCTAAAGGAAATAGTCCTCGACAGCCTCAGCAAGGTAAAATACTCCAATAATGAGTATGTGATTATCAATACTTTTAGCGGTTATGCGCTCCTTTCGAAAGGCAAAAGGCAAATTCCGCCCCTTAATATCAAAAACAGTTCAGAATCGAAGTGGCAGGATATTTTTATCAAGGAACTGGAACTTGCACAACAACGGGAAGGCGGATATTATTCGTATTTATGGCATAACCGGCCTGAGGTTGACCTAAGTGAAAAAATATCGTACTTCTCAGGGATAAAAGACTGGCAATGGATTATCGGAACCGGTTTTTTTACCAATGATATCAGACCTGTGATCCAGCGGCTTAATTCCAATTTATGGCAAGATATCATTAGTAATTTAGTGCGATTTTTAGCTTTTCTGATACTTCTGAGTATAATGTTATATTTTACTATGCGGTTTCATACCCGGAAAGCGAAATCCAACATTAAACTTTTTCTTCATTTTTTTCAGCGGGCAGCTCATGGCATGCAAGTTATCGATCCAAGCAAACTGTTTTTTACTGAATTCGATACCCTGGCGCAAGCTGCTAACCATATGATATACGAAAGGGAAAGAATGAAATCATTGATCTCTGCCGAGAAATCTCGTCTCAGGTATATGATTGAGGCGATTCCTGACCTTGTTTTCTTTAAAGATACTGAAAGTAAATTCCTGGGTTGTAATAAAGCTTTCGGAAAATATATCAACCGGAAATCGGAAGACATAATTGGATTATCTGAATACGATCTTTTTGAAGAATCGCTGGCAGCTTCCTACATTGAAGCCGACATGCAAATAATCGAAACCGTTAAACCAATTAGTAGTACCAACTGGGTGGTATATCCCGATGGTGAGAAATGCCTGTTATATACACTTAAAACACCCTATTTTGATTCGGAAAATAATTTGTTGGGAATCATAGGCATTAGCCGCGATATTACCGAAATGGAGGAAACAAAACAGCGGTTAATAATGGCTAAAGAAAAAGCGGAAGAATCGGATAGGCTGAAAACTGCATTCCTGGCAAATATGAGCCACGAAATCCGCACTCCAATGAACGCAATAATCGGGTTCTCCGATTTATTAGCCGATGACGATCTGACCGGGGAAGAAAAAATCGACTTTATCTTAAAAATAAAAAGTGCCGGCCGTTTATTAATGTCCATTATAAATGATATAATTGATATTGCTAAAATTGAAGCCGGGCAACTTAGTATTGCCGAATTACCGTGTGATCTGAACCGTGTTTTACACGAATTAAAAGGCACTTTCGAAGAGTTGAAAAACACATCAGGCAAACAGGACATCAGGTTGGATTTGATCATTCCTGAAGGTGATGAAGTTAAAATGATAATGACTGATCAACTGAGGTTGCAGCAGATTCTGACCAATTTACTAAGCAATTCACTGAAATTCACTGAATTCGGAAGTATCGAATTTGGGTATAAAATTCAGCAGGATACACTCTCGTTTTTTGTTAAAGATAGTGGCATTGGCATCCAACCAAATAAGCAAGAACTTCTTTTTCAGCGATTTAGCCAGGTCGACCCGAGTTCAACCCGGAAATACGGGGGTTCCGGACTGGGTTTAGCCATCTCCAAAAATTTGGTAGAGTTATTGGGAGGTACCGTCGGCATTGAATCGCAAATCGGAAAAGGTTCCATTTTCTATTTTACCATTCCTTTTAAACCCATCATTAATGCGCCTCAAAAAGAAGTAAAAGCTGAACTGCAGAACTTTAAATGGAAGGGTAAAACTATAATAGTAGCCGAAGATATCGTTCAGAACTACTTACTTATCAAGGCTGTGTTAAAACAATGCGAAGTAAAGTTGATTCATGCTGCCAACGGACAGATTGCAATTGATATGGTTAAGTCAAACCCGGAAATCAGTTTGGTACTGATGGATATACAACTGCCTGTTAAAACTGGTTATGAAGCTCTTAAAGAAATTCTGGAATTCAGACCCGGTTTACCTGTAATAAGTTACACCGCTTTCGCACTGCCACGGGAACGCGAAAAATGTTTGTCTGCCGGATTTGTTGATTTTATTCCCAAACCTTTAAAAACAGAAACCCTGGTTCCTTTACTCGATAAATATTTGCAAAATCAGGATTAAAATATTGTTTTTACCTTTCATTTAAAGTTCTACTGTTACTTTAATGGGTGAATTTATATTGTCCGAAGTCGGAAGACGGGAGTCGGAAGTTACACTGAAAACTATTTTATCAGAAATATGTGGCTCTTTAGCGACAATTGATATTCTTCAACTTATTTACCATTTGCAGAATGTACTGTTAAGTCAGCAACCGCTTCGGTCTTCTGACTTCAGTCTTCCGACTAAAGAATAACAATTCTATTCTATTCGTGGTAGAACCTTATTTAATAATTCCTGAAATCTGTCAAGAAATAGTCCTACATGGTAAGCATCCATTAAACCATGGTGTACATTTACCGAAACGGGCATTATTATCCTGCCATTCCTGTGAAAGTATTTCCCGAATGTTATCTTAGGAATACTGTCTTTAGACTTGAAATTCCGTGCATGTGTAACACCGGTAAAACTTATCCAGGGAACCGTTGAAAAGTGTATAACATCCAGCCTGCCGGTATTCTCGTTGGCTCCTAAGCCTGATGAGCGTTTTATCCTCTCAATTTCTGATTTCGCCAGATCAATGAATTCAATCAAGGATTTCGCAAAAGGGATAAATGAAAAAGAAAAAGTGTTGTCATCTCTGCCGATTGTAGTGGTAAAGTGTATGGTGTCAAAAATTATTACTTCGTCGTTTTTGACTCTATACCTGAATTCTTCGGTCTGGTTCACCGCAATCATGGCCTGGTAATGACAATAAAGTGAAAACGGTAGTGAATGTTTTTTGCACCTCTGATGAGCTTCGGTGCAATCGATTTCGGCAACAATCCCAAAAAATGGTTCATCAAACCGGCTGAAAAAGTCAAAGTGTTCTTTTCGGTTCCAGTTCTCCGTGTTTAAAAGTTTATACATGATTAAAGAAGGTTTAAAACTTCAGCGAGATTTTTTACAGTTATGAATTTGCTGTTGTCGGTTTCATCATGATCATTCTCGTGCTGCCAGGTGGTATGATAGGGAACATGAATGGCTTTTGCTCCAATATTTATAACCGGCAGAATATCCGATTTGATGGAATTCCCGATCATTAAAAAATCCTGTGGCTCAATATCAAGCCTGCTTACAAGTTTGCGGTAATTATTTTCGTGCTTATCACTCATTATTTCGATATGATGAAAATAATCTGCCAAACCGGATTTTTTCAGTTTTTGTTCCTGGTCCAATAAATCGCCTTTGGTAGCTAAAATCAATTTGTATTTGGGATATAAGTTCTGCAAAACCACTTCTACGCCTTCAAGCAGCACAATTGGAAGATTAAGTTGAGCTTTCCCGATTTCAACAATCTGGCCTATTTCAGGAGCCGTGATTTTATTGCCAGATATCCGTAAAGCAGTTTCTATCATCGATAAGATAAATGATTTAGCCCCATAACCATATAAAGCAAGGTTCTGCATTTCCGTTTTGAATAATTCCTGGTTTGTCACATTTGCCGGGAAATAAGGTTCTAAAATGTTGCAAAACTGCTTTTCGGATTCCCGGTAAAACGGTTCATTTACCCAGAGCGTGTCATCTGCATCAAATCCTATTATTTTGATTTTG
>CAIXAQ010000705.1 GCA_903917425.1 uncultured Bacteroidales bacterium | reverse complement strand
CCGGTAAGAATTTTGACACAAACCACCAGCATCACTCCTTCGCCGCCCACAGCAGGAACGCATATTGCATCAATCACCCAGGTGGTTTGGAACTGGAACGCGGTAGCGGGCGCATTGGGATATAAATGGAACACCACAAACAACTATGCCACTGCAACGCAAATGTTAACAAGTACAACAAAAACGGAAACTGGTCTGGCTTGCAGCATTACTTACACACGCTATGTGTGGGCCTACAATACCTGCGGAAATTCTACTGCAGTAACCCTTTCAAAATCAACTCCAATCTGTTGCGGCGGCACATTCACAATAAATCATGTGGCAGGCACCACAGCCCCTGTTACAAAAACAGTTTCATATGGTACAATTACAAATATCCCTGGCGAACCTTCGAAATGCTGGATTACAAGAAACCTCGGCGCAAGCCAGCAGTCAATGGCAGTGAGCGATGCCACCGAAGCTTCTGCCGGCTGGTACTGGCAATTTAACCTGAAACAGGGATACAAACATGATGGAACTACGCGTACACCTAATACCACCTGGATATACCCTATAAGTGAAAATTCCAACTGGCTGGCGGCCAATGATCCTTGCACCCTTGAACTTGGTGCTGGCTGGCGTATTCCAACCAGAGACGAATGGAGAAATGTGGAAAATCTCGGAGGCTGGCTAACCTGGGATGATGCATGGCTCTCAGGACTAAAACTTCATGCTGCAGGGGCATTTTATTATTCCAATGGCTCTATCGTCGCTCGCGGTGTGGAGGGTTATTATTGGGGCAATTCGCAACGTGACGTTGAGCATGGGTATATATTGTATTTTAGAGCTGGTAGCATGGGCCCAGCGGATACCCAAAAAGCAGGTGTAGGCACTATACGGTGCATCAGAGACTTTTAATTTAAAATATTTTACATGTCAATATACAAATGGCCGAATAACCGACAGAAAACAATCTCTTAAAAATAAACACCTGTTAACAACACCTGAACTATGAAAAAACTCTTTTTACTTGTTGCGCTTGTGAGTTTGCTGGCTTCATCTGCTATGGCCCAGGTGGCGGTGAATACCGATGGCTCCCTGCCTGATAATTCGGCTATGCTGGATGTAAAATCAACTACAAAAGGCCTCTTGCCTCCCCGAATGACTTTCGATCAGCGGAATGCTATCACCAATCCCGCTGAAGGACTCACGGTATTTTGTACGAATTGCAATACTGACGGAACCGCGGTTCTTTCCACCTTTCAAGGCGGGCATTGGCGAGATATTTCAAAGGGATGCCCATCACCGATTTCCTCTTGTAGCTATCCTATCCAGGTCGTTACGCAATTTATTTGGAACGGGCAGAATGCCCCGATCACCTTTGTTCTAAAAGGAAAACAATGTATGATTACATTACACTGGAACGCGCGCATCTTATTTTTTGATGCGTATGTTTAAAACCATAATCACTGCCCTTTCTATTCCAACCAATGCTTCTCTGAACGACTGTTACTAAGAATAAGTCAATTAGATAAACT
>CAIXAQ010000704.1 GCA_903917425.1 uncultured Bacteroidales bacterium | reverse complement strand
GCTTCATTTCTTTTTTATAAAGAAGAATAAATGAACCGATTAAAATTGAATACCGACATGCCAAACGCAAGTAATTTTTTCACTAAAGAGCAACAGGAAAATATCCGCGTTGCCATCATGAATGCAGAACTGGATACCTCCGGCGAAATACGTGTTCATATAGAAAACACCTGCAAGGGCGATTCTCTCGACAGGGCTTTGGAGGTATTTACCAAGTTGGGCATGGAAAAAACGGCAGGCAGAAACGGAGTATTAATCTATCTGGCCGTCAAAAACCGCAAATTTGCCATCATTGGCGATGAAGCGATACATGCGGTTGTTACAGAGGTATTCTGGGATAGTGTTAAAAATAAAATGATGAACCGGTTTCGCGAAAACCAGTTTACACAAGGATTAGTTGAAGCCATTACCGAAACCGGTCTGCAGCTTAAAAAGTATTTCCCTTATAAAACCGATGATGTAAATGAACTTTCGGATGAGATTTCATTTAGTTGAGATTTATAAACCTGTAACATTCAACAACATCTGAAAATAAACTACCCATGAAATCCGGAAGTCTCATTAAAACCTTTATCCTTTTCGCAGTTCTTATCTTACAAGCCGGAATTGCTTTTGCACAAGTTATACCCGAAAGACCTGACCCGCCGCACCTGGTAAATGATTTTGCAAATATCCTTAATCCGGATCAACTGCAAAATCTTGAATCAAAATTAGTTGCATTTAACGATTCAACAACGGTACAAATTGCTATAGTAATTATTCCTACACTTGGTGGAATAGAAAAAGCAGACTTTGCTAATCAACTTGGTGAGAAATGGGGTGTTGGTGGAAGTAAATTTGATAATGGACTTGTAGTTTTAATCAAGCCAAAAAGTTCATCGGAAGGTGGCGAGGCATTTATTGCTACCGGATATGGTGTAGAAGGAGTTGTACCTGATGCCACAGCTTACGATATTGTAAATAATGAAATGATTCCGCATTTTAAACAAAATGATTATTATGGAGGAATAAATGCAGCCTCTGATGTACTTATATCATTGGTTAAAGGCGAATTCAAAGCCGAGAATTACGGTAAATCGAAGAAAAAAGGATCATCGGTGGCTTTCATCGTGATTATAATTATTGTGATCATTTTCCTCCTTTCACGCAACAACAATAACCATCACACCATTAACCGTTCCGGTGGCGCAGGAATGCTTTTCTTTCCCTGGATGATGGGTGGAGGAGGCGGAAGTGGAAGCAGTGGCGGATTCGGAGGTGGAGGCGGAGGAGGATTCGGCGGTTTTGGCGGAGGAAGTTTTGGTGGCGGGGGAGCCGGTGGAAGCTGGTAGTTGTAATTGACAATGGACAATGGATAATGGATAATGTAATATTTTCACGAGAATAAACACTGGAGAGTATACATCATGGAATGCCAGAGTACTCATCATTAAAAAACTTTGATCAGGATTAAACCACTAAAAAGGAAGAAAAGCATTTTCTTCCTTTTTTTTTAAAATAATACTGAATTCCTGTGCATCAAACCGAAATCAGGCAGAGACAAATTAACTGAAGCGCATATTATTATAGTTTTCCATTGACATATTTTAGCTTATTACCATATTACTATTTAATATTTCAGTATTGTTATACCTCAATCAGTGATTAAACATGTATTTTAGAATCCAGATAATCAATGTATCCGATTGTTTTACTGTGTATTAATTCCTCTTTGATACGCAAGACATTATTCAGACTGATTCTAAATTATAAATTTGTTAAAAAATCTAAAAAATTAGTGT
>CAIXAQ010000703.1 GCA_903917425.1 uncultured Bacteroidales bacterium | reverse complement strand
TTATATAATTAAATGTAAACTAACGATTATTTTACAGCAAAAATTTTCAGTGTTTGTATACCCTGGTTAACAATCTTAGTATTACATTTGTAGTGTGTTTACATGCTTATAGTTTACAAATGAAAGACCGCATCATATTATTAATAAAAGCAAAGAACCTGACAGCCGCCCAGTTTGCTGATCAGATCGGTGTTCAGAAATCAAGCATTTCGCATATTATATCCGGACGCAATAATGCCAGCTTGGATTTTATCCAGAAAATCCTGTTGTCGTACCCCGAAGTGAATATGGATTGGCTTTTATTTGGAAAAGGACCAATTTTTAAAGGCCCGGAAACAATTGTCAATAGTAGTAGCGACAAGACTTTGAACAATGTCTCTTTACCGGTTTCAGTGCCTGTGGATCTGTTTTCTGAGATTGTTCCCGGCAAGAGCCCGGATTTTCGCAAGGAAAACAACTTTATTCCTGAACAAGTTTCAGAAGAAATTATACCGAAGGATGCAATAATAGAAAAACCTGTTATAGTGGAACCGGAAAACAAAAATCCTGTTTCAGACATTCCTCACCAAAAGCAGGAAACTGAAACAGGAAAAATTTTTCATTCAAACCATTCCACGAAAACGATCGTAAAAATCGTAGAATTTTATTCGGACAGTACTTTCAGAGAATATTTCCCTGGATGATCAATGCCTGTCGAAATGTGTAAAAAAGAAATTGCCTTCGATCTGGGCGTTTTCATCGCTGTCGGAACCATGAACGGCATTTCGTTCAATCGACGTAGCAAAAAGTTTACGAATAGTTCCATCAGCAGCGTCGGCTGGGTTAGTTGATCCGATAAGCTTGCGGAAGTCTTCTACCGCATTTTCTTTCTCGAGTATAGCAGCCACAATAGGTCCTGAAGTCATAAATGAAACCAGGCCATTGAAAAAAGGCCTTTCGCTGTGAACAGCATAAAAAGCCTCTGCATTTTCCTTACGGAGATGAGTCAACTTCAATGCTTTGATTTTAAATCCGTTATCAAGTATTTTTTGAAGAATACTACCTGTGTTGCCGGCTGCAAAAGCATCAGGTTTGATCATTGTAAAAGTGGTGTTTCCAGACATAGTTAGCTAAATTGTATTTACTACAAAATTAAGTTTTATATTAAACAACAACATCATTATAAAGTTTAAAATGGTAAATTTGCAAAAAAAATTATACAACCCAAAGCGTCTTGGAAATTTCAGAATCTGCTATCACCTATTTCAAAAAACTCATCAGCGAAAAGCCGGATGTACTTATCACAACGCATTATAATCCTGATGGAGATGCAATAGGCTCTTCTTTAGCTATGTATCATTTCCTGATTTCGCAGGGAATTAATGCAAAAGTTTTGATACCTAACGAATTGCCATCTTTTTTAAATTGGCTGCCGGGAGTAGAAAAAGCGGTTATTTATACGGAAAATTCCAAACTTGCGGATTCTATAATTGCCTCTTCCGACCTGATTTTCTGCATGGATTACAATGCCCTGAGCAGAGTTAAACTTTTTACCGATCAGCTCAGGAGTGCAAATGCCACCCGGATAATTATTGATCATCATATT
>CAIXAQ010000702.1 GCA_903917425.1 uncultured Bacteroidales bacterium | reverse complement strand
GAAAAAGCGAACGAAATACTGGAAATGATGGATCACGATGCCCCTATTCCAGGTTTTGAAGGCCTTACCGCGGGAAGAGTTAAAGAAATGTTAGGCTTGTACATTAAATAAATTTGATGGAAAAAAATCAAAAAATAATGCTCGAAAGAGCTGCTGCTATTGCCGGGCGAAAGATCAACCTGAATCAAAACGCAGGCGAAACCCTTTCGGTTGTCGAATTTGGACTGGTTCCTGAACGCTATGCTGTAGCCGAACGTTTTGTTGGCGAGGTATTGCCTCTATCCGAAATCACGCCCATACCGGGCGCTCCGGCTTTTATAATGGGAGTTATCAACCTTAGGGGGAAAATTGTTTCACTTGTAAATCTTAAGATCAAATTCAGCCTCAAAGAAAAAGGCCTGACCGATTTCAACAAAGTAATCATATTAAGTAACGAAAACATGGAGTTTGGAATAGTAGCCGACACAATAGTCGGAAACCGTTCGATCTCCCTGGATTCGTTAAGTCCTGCGCCGCTTACACTCGATAAAAGAGCCGCCGAACTGGTAATCGGAATCAGCCCTGATGGAGTTATACTCCTGGATGCCGACCGCTTGTTGAAAAGCAACCAATTGATAGTCAACCAAAAATGAATAAATTAACTTCAAACAGAATTAGTATGAGCCTTTTCTCAAAACTTAGCCCGACATCCAAATTGACGATGGGAATCGGTGCAATCATCGTGTTAATTGTAGTCCTCTCTGTAATTTCATTTCAGTCCATGAAACACATTCATGAATCGGGCGATAAAGTTTACGAATCATACCTTGTCAACAGTGATTTTTCAGTATTGCGTGCTCACAACAGCGAACTTAATGATATAATGCTGCAGGAAATTATTTCTGACCAGGTTGAGATTGCCGATTCCACAAAAACAAAAATCCGATCACTCAAAGCGGAAATTAAATCGATTACAGATTCTATAGCTTTGAGACTCACCAACTATCCTGAAGAGCTGCTTATTGTTAAAGAAATAGAAACGCTACAACTTGCTTATGATAAGAACTTTGCAGGCCTTATAGATTTACTTGAACGAGGAAAAGATTCAGAGGCGTTTGCATTTACAAGAAATGTTCAGTCTCCTATTGAAGATTCCATCGAACACAAAATTAATGCCCTTGAAAAACAACATGATCTGCATGCCGCCGAAATCATGGACGGCAATAACGGCATTCTCAGGTTAGACTTGATGATTCTGGTTGCAATTGGCGGAATTGTTATCTTCTTATGCGTTATTCTGGCTGTGTGGATGGTAAAAATGTTGCATAAGATAACCTTTGAAATCAAAAACGGGGTAACAGTGCTTGGTACTTCGGCAGCCGAAATACTGAGCACGGTTTCTGAAATTTCGACAGGAGCAACCGAAACGGCCACTGCTATTTCTGAAACCACTACTACTGTTGAAGAAGTCAGGCAAACAGCTATGGTTGCAAACCAAAAAGCACGGGCACTGATGGAAAGTTCGCAGAAGGCAACCGATTCGGCAGATAAAGGCATGGAATCAGTGCAACAGGTCATTGAATCGATGAAAAAAATTGATAAACAGATGAATGTTATTGCCGAAACGGTGGTTAAACTTTCGGATCAGAACCGGTCAATAGGTGAAATTACATCTACAGTCACTGATATTGCAGACCAATCAAATCTTTTAGCTGTAAACGCCGCCATCGAAGCCGCCAAAGCAGGCGATCAGGGTCGCGGGTTTGCCGTGGTGGCGCAGGAAATCCGCAGTCTGGCCGACCAGTCGAAAAAAGCAACCATACAGATCAAAGAAATACTGAATGAAATCCAAAAGTCGGTAAACCTGTCGGTGGATGTTACCGAAAAAGGTTCGAGTACAGTAGCTGAAGGCATACAACTTGTTACCAAAAGTGGTGATGTTATAGCCGTGCTCGCCGAACATGTGGAAGCAGCAGTTCAGATTTCGGTACAAATTTCTTCATCGAGCCAGCAACAAATGGCCGGTATGGAGCAGGTTGTCCCTGCCATGGAAAACATCAGGCAGGCCAGCGAACAGAATGTTTCGGGCATCAGGCGGGCACAAGGCGCTGCCACCGATCTGAATTTGCTTGGACAAAAAATTCAGGAAATAATCGAGAAATATAACCTGTAATTCGCCATGAGTAAAGATCAGGATGCATTTTTGCTTGAATTGCTTGGCGATTTCAAAATTGAAGCGGGTGAACACCAGCAAGCTATCGTTGACGGACTGTTGGAACTGGAAAAAAATCCTGCTCCGGCAAATCTGAAAGTCGCTATCGAAACGGTTTTTCGCGAAATCCACAGCCTCAAAGGTGCCGCCCGGGCAGTTAACCTGCTTGATATTGAGCGGCTCTGCATGGGAATGGAAAGTGTTTTTCATCAATTGAAAAAGGAAACAATCATTCTGACACCTGCTGCTTTCGATATACTTTACAAAGCTTCGGACATACTCGAAGTGATGCTTAAAGATATTGACTCGAAGCAAAAAAAAATTCAGCCTGCCGATCTCAGTCAACTGGTTAAAAATTTAGAGACCATTTCGCGCCCTGCAGCAACGGCTTCAAAATTCTCGTTTACCCCTATGACCGCGGCTGTAGCATATGTACCCACTGTTGCGGATTCAATTGAAGTGCCTGCTATTGAAACTGTTACAGTAGAAAGAATAATAGCAAATAACAAGATAGCAGGTGATGAAATTAAAATACCTTTTGAAACTGAAAATCCTGCAATACTAAACCCATCCGAGGAAGCTTCGGATAAATCAACAGAAAGAAACCCTGATAAATCGTCAGACAGGGAAACCGTGCGCGTAGCAACATCCAAGTTGTATAATCTACTGCGGCAGGCTGAAGAAATGATTGCGGTAAAATCGACATTGGCGCATTATGTGGCTGAATTGCAGTTTAATGCGAACCAGTATGCTGCCTGGAGCCGTAAATCATCCAACAGCAAACAGTCCTTTTCAGTAACCCGTAACAACGAAACAGGTCAGGGTGTTCTGGAGTTTTTGGAAAGAGAAAAAGATTTCCGGAAACTTCATGAAGAGGCACTTTTTAGTTTTGAGAAAAATATGGCTCAATTTCAGCGGGTTACATCACGGATGATTGATGACCTTTTATTAGATATCAAAACCACTTTACTCTACCCATTTTCGTCCTTACTGGGAATTGTGCCTAAAATCGTACGTGATTTAAGCAAAGAATATGGAAAAGAAATTGACCTTCAGATTGTGGGCAGCGAGATTGAGATCGACCGCCGCATCCTCGAAGAAATCAAAGACCCATTAATTCATTTAATCCGGAACTCCATTGATCATGGGATCGAATTGCCTCATGACCGCGTTAAGGCGGGCAAAGCAACAAAAGGAATTCTGAAAATAGAGATCAAACAGGATACCGACCGAAATATCACATTGTGTATTTCGGATGATGGATCCGGCATTCATAGAGATAAAGTAATCAGCTCGGCCATAAAATCGGGCATCGTTAAACCCGAAGAAGCGAATGCCCTGTCGGACAAGGAAGTTTCGATGCTGATATTCAGTTCCGGGGTTTCTACGAGTCCTTTTATAACCGACATTTCGGGGCGTGGGCTTGGGATGGCTATTGTGGCCGAAAAAGTTATAAAACTCGGCGGTACCATTAATCTGGACACTATTTCGGGAGGCGGAAGTACTTTTACGATTATACTTCCGCAAACACTGGCAATTTTTAAAGGCATACTGATAAAAGCTTCCGGGCAGTTTTTTATAATACCAACCATTTCAGTTGTTAAAGCCATTCGCATCCATCCTGCAGATATTAAGACTGTTGAATCAAAAAAAACAATTACATTCAACAACGAAATCCTGGCATTGGTAAGCCTGTCTGATGTTTTGAATTTACCGTTAAGGCGATCAAAAAAGAATACGGAAACACTGATACGGGTATTGGTGATTTCGGTGGCTCAAAAGAAAATGGCCTTCACCATCGACGAGGTTTTGGGCGAGCACGAAGGCATGATAAAGGACTTAGGTCCTCAATTACTGCATGTTACCAATATTGCAGGTGCTACTTTGTTAGGCGATGGCCGGATAGTTACCATATTGCATATTCCCGAATTGTTCGAATCGGCTTCACGCTCATCACTTTCTACGGAATTTGCTGCCGATCCGGCATTGGATGCCGCAAAGGAAGATGTTCAGCAAAAAAATATTCTCGTTGCCGAAGATTCGATTACCATACGTTCCATGTTGCGAAACTTCCTGGAAACAGCAGGTTATAACGTAAAAACAGCAGTTGACGGGCTTCAGGCTCTTGGTTTTTTACAGCAGGAAAAATTCGACCTGGTAGTTTCCGACATCGAAATGCCTCATATGACTGGTTTTGAACTAACAGCCAAAATACGCGAAGATAAAAATCTTGCCGACATGCCCATCGTTCTTGTAACAGCACTCGAATCTCCCGATGACCGGCAACGGGGTATGGATTTAGGTGCGAATGCCTATGTGGTGAAAAGCAGTTTTGAACAAAGTAACCTGGTGGAAATAATCCGCAGATTAATTTAATTCTGAAAACCATCAGTTTGCATTTTGGGTATCTTTACAATGAAATGCGAACGAGAGTTTGTTTCCAAATAATTCATAGTGAAATGATGATCCTTTATTACATTTAAACTAGCCTCAAAACATTGAAAAACTCATTCAATTAAATTGCTTAGCAAGGAGTCAAATATTTTTTACCTATTTCTATGAAAGATGTTTTAATAAAAGTATTAGTCGTCGAAGACAGCCTGGTGAATCAAAATCTGCTCAAGGGTTTGATTACCGGAGATAACCGTTTCGAGTTGGTAGCTATTGCCAACAATGGCCGGCAAGCTATTGAGTATGTATCCAGGTATAATCCGGATGTGGTGAGTATGGATATACACATGCCCGTTATGGACGGAGTTGAAGCTACAATGAATATCATGCAACAATCGCCGGTGCCTATTGTAATTGTGAGCAGTTTTTATCAGACTTCGGAAGTTGAAATGGCCATAAAAGTCCTCGAAGCTGGTGCTGTAACCATACTTTCAAAGCCTTTTGGTCCCGGGCATCCTAAATTTGCACAAACTGCCCGTCAATATTTAAATATGCTCAAAGCCATGTCGGAAGTGAAAGTAGTGAGGCGGAAACCTCAGGATTCTGACAGGCAAATTCCACTCTCGGTTTCGAATATAGTTACACCCGGAAAAGAAACTAAAGGTAAGGGTTATAAAATTCTGGTCATTGGTGCATCGGCCGGAGGACCCGAAGGACTCAGGACAATTCTGAGCGGGTTACCTGCTGATTTCCCACTGCCTGTTTTAATTGTTCAGCATATCGATTCCAACTTTGCCGAAGGCTTTTGTACGTGGCTGAACACTTTTTCGAAATTGCCTGTGCACATAGGCGTTGATGGAGAATCATTTGCCTCTGGAAACGTATATTTGCCACCTGGCGACAGGCATCTTACCATAAAATCGGAAGGAATAATTGGCGTTTCAGCAGATTCCCAGGTGCGTGGCTTGCGTCCGGCAGTGGCATTGTTATTCCAGAGCGCAGCTAATATTTATGGAAAAAATACGCTCGCTGTACTTTTATCAGGTATGGGAAAGGACGGAGCCAGTGAATTAAAAACTTTACGCGAAATAGGTGCTTATACCATAGCACAAAGTGAGCAAAGTTGCCTGGTTTTTGGCATGCCCGGTGAAGCGGTAAAATTAGGCGCTGCATGCAAGGTGCTCATGCCGGCTGATATGATCAAAGAAATTACTGACTTAGTGATAAATTAAGAAATCATGCAATCATCCTTCCAACTTAACCTGGGTAATCATTACGTTTTAGCTGCCGAGGACTCGCCGGTTCAGGCAAAGCGGTTAAAACATTTTCTCGAATCCAATAATATTAATTGCGTGGTCTGCAGCAATGGAATTGAGGCTTTGCAAACGGCAACCACCAGGAAACCCATCCTGATTATCAGCGATATTATTATGCCGGGAATGGATGGCTACGAATTTTGTGCAAAAATTAAATCTGAACCAGGACTGAAAGATACTCCCGTAATTTTGCTCACTTACCTGAGCGATCCGCTCGATATCATTAAAGGTCTGCAGGCTGGTGCCGATAATTTTATCACAAAACCGTACGACGAACAATACTTGTTGTCGCGCATTCATTACCTGCTTGCAAATAATGAAATGCGACGAATCGGATCCAGTGATATGGTAATGGAAATTATCTTCCAGGGAAATAAATACCGTATAAACTCCGATAAAAAACAGATACTCGACCTCTTGTTGTCGGTGTATGAAGCAGCAATCCATCGCAACGAAGACCTCATTGAAGCACAGTTGCAACTTCAGCATTCGAATGAGAACCTAATTGCAGCCAACCAGGAACTTGATGCTTTTGCTCATACCGTTTCGCACGATTTACGTTCGCCTCTGAGTGGAGTCGTTGGTTTTGCATCGCTTATGCTGGCCAACAGCAAAAATATGGACGATATTGAGAAAACGTACCTGCAATGGATTTTGGATTCGGGATACAAAATGGCTCAACTGATTGATGATCTTCTCCAGTATTCACGATCAGGGCTTGCTGAAATAAGTCCCGAAATCTTTAATATCAGCCAGCTGGCAGGCAATTTGGTCGATGACCTACGTATCCGTTATCCGGAAAGAAATGTAACAACAAATGTTCAGGATGGTATTGAAGTAAACGCAGATCAGAAACTGATTGAGGTGGTAATGACCAATCTGTTGGGTAATGCCTGGAAATACAGTGAAAAGGTGGAGAATGCAGTGATTTCGTTTGGCAAGACTGAAACCGAAAGCGGAACTGTTTTTTATGTATCCGACAATGGAGCCGGGTTTGATATGGAAAAGGCACAAAAACTTTTCAGTCCATTTACCCGCTTACATTCAGGTGATGAATTCCAGGGCACCGGCGTTGGGCTTAGTACAGTGAAACGGGTCATCGAGAAGCACAAAGGCAAAATATGGGCCGAGTCGGAAAAAGGAAAGGGAGCTAACTTCTACTTTACACTAGGGACTTGACTTTTGCTCAATTAATTCAAAATACCTCGTTTATACTTTGAGTGGGATAAATTGCTCATTAACCCAAGACCCAAATCCCAAGACCCAAATAATTCACGACTCAGTGATACTTCTTGGAATTTGAGACTTGAAATTTGGAATTTGGGACTTAATGAATACGGAAATTTATGTCGTTTTTTTTAGTTTTGTCACTGAAGGCAGATTACCCCATCCTTTCCCTTTTCAGCAAATAAGGCAATAATACTTGCTCAAATCCTTTATTGATATCGGCTTCGATAAAGTCAATTTTATACTGGGCACATTTTAATTTTAATTCCTGGTGGAAGTTGCCGATGGCTTCGGCAAAAGTCTTACGAACTTCGGCAGGCTGGAGTTTTATTTCGTCCCCCGATTCCATGTCCACGAAGCGGTAAGGCCGGTTTTCGTAATCAAAATCCAGCTCTTTCGCTTTATCCACCACGTGAAAAAGGATCACTTCATGTTTATTGTAACGCAAATGCTGCAAGGCATCGAAAAGTGCTGCGTTGTCGGCTCCGGCATCAAACATATCGCTGAAAAGCACCACCAACGAACGGCGATGAATATTTTCGGCAATAAAATGCAGTGATTCAGTTACCTGCGAAGTGCGACGTTCCTCCGGATTTATTGGGGTAAGCAATTCCTCGAGCCTGCCAAGCAGGAATTTGTAATGAACTGAATTCGATTTTGCCTGCGTATGAAGGTTTACCTTTTCGCTAAAAAGGCTCAAACCTAAAGCATCACGCTGCCGGCGCAACAGTTGCATGATACAGGCAGCAGCGTAAACCGAAAAGGTAATTTTATTCGGGTGATCAATATCCGTTACTTCACGTACCGGGAAAAACATGGACGATGAATTATCAATCACTATCTGGCAACGCAGATTGGTTTCTTCCTCGTAGCGTTTTACATACATTCGGTCGGTGCGGCCATAAAGTTTCCAGTCGATGTGACGCGTTGGCTCACCCGGATTGTACAGCCGATGTTCCGAAAACTCAACCGAAAACCCATGAAACGGACTTTTGTGAAGTCCCACAATAAACCCCTCAACAACGGTTCTTGCAAGAAACTCGAGGTTGGGGTACTGGGGAATCCGGTTCTGATCGATTTGGTAAATCATAGAAGGGGTTGGGGATTAGGGGTTGGGAGTTAGGGAGTTAAAGTTAATAGTTTAAAGCGAAAAGTGAAAAACTCATTTGTTAAGAGTCGGATTTCACAAACTAAAACAACAGACTAAGATTCAGAATTTCACCCCTAAATCCAAATCCCTAAATCCTAACCCCTATTTAACCCTTTCTATCCAAGAAGCTTTTCCAACTTGCCGACTAAAACGCTTTTGGGAACTGCACCAACTTGTTTATCAACGATTTCTCCGTTTTTCATGAATAAAATGGTTGGTATATTTCGGACTGCAAATTTCGCTGTTGTAACAGGATTGCTGTCAACATCCAATTTGCCTATAACGGCTTTGCCTTCGTATTCCTTAGCTAACTCTTCAACGATTGGACCTACCATGCGGCAAGGACCACACCATTCAGCCCAAAGGTCAATAATTACAGGTTTATCTGACTTTTCAGCCAATTCTGCGAAATTTTCGTCTGTGAAATTAAGTGCCATGATTTTATTCGTTAGTGGATATTTATTAAATTGGTTTAGTTGCTGGTGGCTGGTTACTGGTGACTGGTGACTGGTAAAAATTGAGGGTAATAGGGTGTAAGTATTAGACAATGAGTTAAATAGAAGATATTATTTGGAATATTTTCCATTGTTCATTGTCCATTATCAATTAACAATTGATAATTAGTGCAAAATTAGACTATTTCGTCTTTCCAATTTCAGAGGACTGAATGATTATTTTCAGGTTTTAATCTTTAAGTTTACTCCGGGTATCAGCTTCAGTTGTTTAACTGCATTACTACAGTTAACTTTATATTGAGTGGAAACCATTTCTAGTTTATAATTGTTAACAAAATCAAGCAGCTCGATACGAAGCTTGCAACTACCTTTGTTTGTTTTAGCCAGTTCGACAATTCGTTTTGTAACTGATTCGGTGAGGTTTTCGACTGGAATTTGCACTGTAAGTGCCCTTGCCAGTTCATCCATTACATCACTGAGCAACGAAATCCGCAGTATGCGTGGTTCAAACTGATCGTTGGTATTGTAGCGAAGTGCGGTACGCAGCCTTACAAATACGATGGCATCATCAAGTAATAAATGTTTGTATTTGAGGTAATCTTCCTTAAAAAGCGCCAGTTCAATGGATTCATCAAAATCCTCGAGCACGAACCGTCCATAGGGATTACCGTTCTTAGCAATTTCATGACGCACTTTCGAAACGATTCCTGAAATAAAAGTATCATGCGAAGTTGCAGCAGCCATATTGGCCTTCAGCTTTTTGATCGAAGTATTGCAGAAAGTATCGATATCAAACCGGTATTCATCGAGCGGGTGCCCTGAAATAAAGAAACTTGCTATAGCTTTCTCACGCTTCAGTTTTTCGATATTCGACCAGGGCTGGCAGTCGGGAATTCTCAAGTCCGGAACTTCAACGGGTCCCAGGTCGCCAAACAACGACTGCTGTGACGATTGTTGCATAGCCTGAAAACTTCCCCCGAAACGGATCAGTTTTTCGAGAAATGTAGTGTCTTCAGTCGATTCGCGTGCGAAAAACTGTGCCCTGTGCATCCCTTCGAAACTATCGAAAGCTCCTCCCTGGGCCAATGCTTCCAGGGAACTCTTATTTACTGTGCGGAGATTGACTCTTTTTACGAAATCAAAAATGTTCAGATACGGCCCATTCTCGGTTCGTTCGAGTATCAGCGAATCTGCAGCGGCATCGCCCATACCTTTCAGCGCTTTTAGCCCGAAGCGGATCTCCTTGTTTTTATTTACGGAAAAATTTAGCCCCGATTCATTTACATCCGGCCCCGACACGACAAGCCCCATTCTCCGGCATTCATCCAGGTAAGCCGTCAGATTATCGACCGTACTTAAATTGGCAGTAAGCAGTGCCGCCATGTATTCCGAAGGGTAATGAACTTTCAGGTAAGCTGTTTGATAAGCTATATAGGCGTAACATGTACTGTGCGATTTATTGAAAGCGTAGGATGCGAAGTCCTCCCAGTCAGTCCATATTTTGTTGAGCTTATCTTCAGGATGGCCGTTGGCGGCGCCCCCGGTAATAAATTCCGGTTTCATTTTATCCAGTTTCTCACGGATCTTTTTCCCCATCACCTTACGCAGTTCATCGGCTTTTCCTTTGCTAAAGCCCGCAAGTTTTTGCGAAAGCAACATCACCTGTTCCTGGTAAACAGTGATCCCATATGTCTCACGCAGGATTTCTTCCATGATGGGCAGGTCGTATGAAACAGCTTCGCGGCCATGCTTTCGTGCAATATAGTTAGGGATATACTTGATAGGGCCCGGGCGAAATAGTGCATTCATGGCGATCAAATCCTCGAATTTGTCGGGTTTCAGGTTTCGAAGATGCTGTTTCATCCCGATACTTTCAAACTGGAAAGTGCCATCGGTTTCCCCTTTCTGGTAGAGTTCAAAAGTGGCAGCATCATCAAGCGGAATCGTATCTATGTCAATTTTTTTATTGTGATTCTCTTCGATCATCTGGAGAGCATCTTTCAGAATGGTAAGATTCTTCAGGCCAAGGAAGTCCATTTTGATAACGCCGGCAGATTCTATGATATTTCCCTCGAACTGGGTTACCCATAAATCGGAATCTTTGGCGGTACAAACCGGAATAAGGTCGGTAAGATCGGTTGGAGCAATGATAATCCCGGCAGCATGAATCCCTGTTCCCCGCACGGAACCTTCCAGTTTCTCGGCTTCCTGCAATACTTTTTTTTGTAATAGCAAGGAAGCATCTGTGCCGGTAAAATTATAGATTTCCCTTATTTTGCGGACGTTATCCATGTCTTCCGAACGAAGATCTTCTTTCTCTTCGAGCGAATTTTTGCCATCTTTAGGAGTCAACGGAGCGGTTAATACCCTTTTGAGTTTAATGCCAGGTTTATCGGGCACCAACTTTGTGAGGTAATTACTAAAACTCAGGTCGAGATCAAGCACCCGCGCCACATCCTTGATACTGCTTTTGGCAGCCATAGTTCCGTAAGTAACTATTTGAGCAACCTGGTTTTGACCATATTTCTGCACTACATAATCAATCACTTTTTGCCGGCCCTGGTCATCAAAATCGGTATCAATATCAGGCATACTGATTCGTTCAGGGTTCAGAAATCGTTCGAACAGCAAATTGTACTTAAGAGGCTCAATGTTGGTAATTGCTATGCAATATGCGACCACGCTCCCGGCTGCCGAGCCACGACCAGCCCCTATAAAAACGCCCATATCGCGACCAGCCTGTATAAAATCGCTTACAATAAGGAAGTAACCTGCAAAGCCCATATCGTGGATGGTTTGCAGTTCAAAGTCAATCCGTTCGCGAAGGTCAGGTGTAATTTCCCCGTACCTTACATTAGCACCTATATAAGTTAGATGCTTCAAAAATTCCCATTGGTTTCGCGCATCG
>CAIXAQ010000701.1 GCA_903917425.1 uncultured Bacteroidales bacterium | reverse complement strand
CGACTTCATGGATATCGGCTTGCACGAAATCAGCCTGGCTTTTTCGTTTGGCCCTTCTGCTTCCAATCTCGCTGAAACCATCCGCATCGCCCAACAGACCAGCGTTCCCGCCGTCGTTCTACCTTACTTCCAGCTCCCCGAAGGGCAGTCCCCCGAAGTGATCCAACCTCAGCCCGCCTTCCTGTCGGTTGAACCCGCTACGATAGTGTTGGGAGCCCTCAAACTGGCCCAGGACAGCCGTGGGCTAATCATCCGCCTGCACGAATCCGGGGGGGACTTCACCCAGGCTCAATTGACATTTGGCACGGGGCAGGCAGCCAGCATCCCCTTCAGCCCCTACCAGATCCAGTCCTTCCGCTGGTTCGAAGGCATTCTGCAGCCTTGCGATCTGCTGGAACGCCCGCTCTGAAGTTGTCCAGCGCTCAAACTGTCAAAACATACCCATCCCCCATCCGGTATAATCGATTGAATGGCGATTGAATTCGAAAAACAACTAGACACCTACCTTCGCGCCCGCTTTACCCTGATCTTCCTTCCTGGTAACATCACCATGTATAAAATGCACCTTATCCAGTATTGATCTGTATAAAGGCGATGTTGTTATTGGGTCATCACCATGTATTTGCTTACGTAGATTATCCAGTACAGTTACCTGGTAACCTAAAGCCACAAGTTTAATTGCAAGATTGGAACCAATAAATCCAGCTCCTCCTGTAATAAGAATGTTCTTATTTATCATTTTAGCTTAAAATTTTATTATATAGTGTAATATAATCAGAATATCTGTCTGATTTATTGAATAGAAGTAACGCTCTGTTCCGGCATTTTGAGGTATAAAACACTTTCCCTTTTTCTAAAACCTGAATGATAGCTGACTTCAGTGATTCAATATCTCCCTTTGGCACTACAATACCTGTTTCGCTATCTATTGCCTCCGGACTTCCGCCTGTATTGTATGTTACAACTGGAGTTCCACAGGCAAGTGCTTCAATATTAGTTGTAGGAAAATTATCAACCCAGGTCGGATTCACATATACATCAGCAGCTGAATATAAACCAGCCAATTCAGCAATGCTTTCGGTGCGCTTGATGCAGATTATTCCATCAGGAATATTTCTTTTCTGATTATTTTTTAACCCTACCAGAATTATAATATAACTTTCATCCAGGTTATTGCGAAGCTTAATGAAATCAGCCAGACCTTTTCTTTGGCTCCAGACACTTGCTACTCCAAGAATAACATGCTTCCCGTCTAATTTATGTTTAGCTATCACAGATTCGGTATCAGTTGGCTTGAACTGATTCAAATCAATTCCGTTATGAATAATCTCGACAGGATAGCCACCTAAAAATGACTCTTTTGTGTGATTTCCAAGCCATTTTGACGGAGACACAATAATCATCTTTTTTACAAGATTGAACAGATGCTTCTTCTGATTATAATTAAGTGTAGAATTGTCGTAGAAATAACTTTCAGGATATGCACTTAAATTCGGACATTTTTTGCATTGAACTCTCCATTTATAGCAGTCTTTAAAATCAAAATAAGTACAATGTCCTGTAAATGCCCATGCGTCATGAAAAGTCCAGACTAACGGAACCTGAGTTTCATCCAGAAATGAAAAAAGCAGTTTAGTATCAATGTAGTAACCGAAACAATGGGGCTGAATGTATTTGATGAAACGTTCAGGTACGTAATGGGTAACTGGAGT
>CAIXAQ010000700.1 GCA_903917425.1 uncultured Bacteroidales bacterium | reverse complement strand
GAAATGGCATCCGGAATTATCCCTCACAATAAGCTCAGCGAACTGAAAGCGTCATTTAAAGGTGAGGTTTTCGCCGATGAATATACCCGTTTAATTTATGCGACTGACGCTTCCGCATACCGGCAGATTCCCCAGTTAGTCGTTTGCCCGGCTGATGACAGCGATCTGAAATTATTGATATCGTTTGCCCGAACAACGAAAACTTCGCTGATTCCACGCACTGCGGGTACTTCCCTCGCAGGTCAGGTAGTTGGTGGTGGTATAGTTGCCGATATTTCGAAACACTTTCACCGGATTCTTGAAATAAACACAGCCGAAAATTGGGTGCGTGTGCAGCCTGGGGTGGTGCTCGACGAACTGAATAAAATCCTTGAACCCTCAGGCTTATTTTTCGGCCCTGAAACTTCCACTTCAAACCGCTGTATGATTGGCGGCATGGTGGGAAATAATTCATGTGGTTCACATTCATTGGTTTACGGTAGCACCCGCGATCATACACTCGAAGTTAAGGCCTTGTTAAGCGATGGTTCCGAAGTGATTTTCGGCAAGATTACGAAACCGGAATTTGAACAAAAATGTACTCATCAATCCCTCGAAGGTGAAATATACAGGAATATCTCAGGCATACTGTCAACCCCCGAAAATCAGCAGGAAATCCGGGCACAGTTTCCTGATAAATCCATACACCGCCGCAATACAGGCTATGCAATAGACCTTTTGCTTGAAACAGAACCTTTCACCCCCGATTCTGAAAATTTTAATTTCTGTAAACTGATTGCAGGTTCCGAAGGTACTCTTTGTTTTATCACCGAAATAAAACTGAACCTGGTTCCGCTTCCGCCGAAAGAAAAGGCACTCGTTTGTGTTCATTGCAATTCATTGGATGAAGCATTTAAAGGAAACCTGGTTGCTTTAAAGCAATATCCGGTTGCCATCGAACTGATGGACCAGGTCATTCTTGAGCAAACCAAGGCCAATATATCGCAACGGAAAAACCGCTTCTTCCTGAAGGGTGATCCGGCTGCGGTGCTCATTATTGAGTTTGCTGAAAGAACGAAAGAAGAAATTGAGCTGAAAGCCAGTGCCGTAATTTCTGATCTTCGTGATTCCGGCTATGGTTATCATTTCCCGCTGGTTTACAATCAGGATGTCAGTAAGGTATGGGCATTACGTAAGGCCGGCCTCGGAGTTTTATCGAACTTGCCTGGCGATGCCAAACCGGTAGCGGTAATTGAAGATACGGCTGTCAATCCACAGGTGCTTCCTGAATACATGGATGATTTCAGGAAAATGCTCGCAGGATTGGGACTTGACTGTGTTTACTACGCGCATATTGCCACGGGCGAATTGCACCTGCGACCGGTTCTGGACCTGAAAGACCCCAAAGATGTCGAGTTATTTCATACCGTTGCACTCGAAACAGCCAGACTTGTAAAGAAGTACCGCGGTTCGCTCAGTGGAGAGCACGGCGACGGCCGCCTCAGGGGTGAATTTATCCCCATGATGATTGGCGACCATAATTATTCCTTGCTTCAGCAAATCAAAGCTACATGGGATGCTGACGGCATTTTTAACCCCGGCAAAATAACACTGACACCCCGGATGAACAGCAGCCTTCGCTATGAAACCGGGTTAAATTCGCAGGAGCCTGAAACCATTTTCGACTTCACAGGAACCCGTGGAATACTGCGTGCCGCCGAGCAGTGCAATGGTTCAGCCGATTGCAGGAAAAGCGCTGTAATGGGCGGAACAATGTGCCCCAGTTACATGGCTACAAAGGACGAAAATGCCACAACCCGCGCAAGGGCAAATATTCTGCGTGAATTTCTGACCAATTCAAATAAAAAG
>CAIXAQ010000699.1 GCA_903917425.1 uncultured Bacteroidales bacterium | reverse complement strand
TGTTGAATATCAGAAGGCTGCTAACATTACCGTCTGGAGGTGCGGTGGTGGTAATGGAGGACCAGCTGCTACCATTCCATTTGGCTATTTTTGGGCTACTGGTGCCGGAAACCATTGTAAAACTTCCTCCAATATAAACATCGTTCCCATTCACGACAGTTGCCATTACATTGCCAACGTCAACACCCGTGCCCAGCCCCGACCATTCAGTGCCATTCCATTTAGCAATTCCATTGATGCCGGTACCTCCTATACTTGTAAAAAGTCCCCCTGCATAAACATCATTGCCGGAAACGGCAATTGAATAAATTTCAGAGTTAGCGCCTGTTCCAAGTGCGTACCAGTTAAACGGATTGGAGGTGGGAAAACTAACTTCACTGCCATACACTGTTCCTGACGCGTTGGTAGCATATGCGCGCACATAATAAGTGGTAGCGCTTAATAATCCTGTTATGGAGGAAGTAAACGCCCCTGTTGCAGAAGCACTGCCTTTGTCGGTGTAACTGTCAGAAATGGTTGGTGTACCAGCTGTATTCCAGCAAACACCATAAGCCGTTGCATTGGGGACCCCAAGAGCAGTTAGGTTTCCATTGCCGGTGGCTGTTGTGTATCCGATATCAGTTACAGCCTGGGTTGTAACAGCAGGTGGACTGGTGGCAGTGGCCGTGAATGAAACCTCGTTGCCATAAGCGGTTCCCTGAGCATTGGTTGCATACGCCCGCACATAGTAGGTTTGATTCTGCGTAAGCCCTGTTAAGTTAGAACTGAATGCCCCTGTTGAAGAAGTGCCGCCTTTATCTGTGTGAGAAAAATAATATCCTAAATCAGGGTTGTTGTAAATGCCCCAGCAAATACCGTATGCGGTGGGATTTGATGCACCCAGATCGGTAATGGTTCCATGTCCGGTTGCTGTGCCAGATAAAATATCCGTTACAGCTTGTGTGGTAAGTGCAGGTAAACCGGCTATGTTGGTGGTAAAGCTTTCCTCAGCGCCATAGGCCGTGCCTTGTGTATTCGTGGCATAAGCCCTGACGTAATAGGTTGTTCCCGATTGAAGACCTGTGATGGCTGAGCTGAAGGTGCCTGTGATTGATGTGCCTCCTTTATCGTTGTGCGTGCCAGCAATATCGGGTGTGCCTGTGGTATTCCAGCAAAAGCCGTGTGCTGTGGGATTGGATAGTCCCAGATCGGTAATCTTACCATGAAATGTTGCGGTGGTAAGCCCGATATTGTCAACCGGCTGGGTGGTTACAGTTAGCGTCGGCATAGGCCCTCCCCGCATATAATTGATGGAGTAGTCGGAGCCATCAACATAAAAAGCCTTAATGCCTTTCAGTTCGATATAATCTCCACCATCGTAATAGGCATGTATTTTAATATACCTTGATGAAAAAGCTGTGACAGGAATTTCTGTTGGTAAACTGATATAGGTAGAATTATCTTCGCCGGAACCAACTGCAACCACCCCACTTGTCACACTAACCCATCCACCATCCGATGCCAGCGGTGCAATACTACCTTGATAGTCTGTATTCTTAAAAATTTTAATTCCTGTTGTGTTTCCATCGGAGAACATCTGGAAAACACTAAAACGGTTAATGGAGCGTACCTCCTGCATATCCACTACCAAAATACCGTATCCATCCAGACCTGAAGAGTTTGCCCATGTACTTCCTTCATCGCCACTATCCTGCGACCAATAATCGGGGTCGTCCTGATAGGTACCGCGGTCGTATATGGCCTGCGGAGCCGTCCAATCCCCTATCCATTGAGTCAGGTCAGTAGCCTCTGGTGTTGCTCCGCCACCACCGTTTATTTCAATGGGTATTGCCACTGGAATGGTTTGAGCCTTCGCCGATGACAGAAACATCATCAGGAGCAGTAAGGACAGTAAAATGGTTTTTGCCAAACCAAGGGGTAATTTTTTGTAACTTGAAGAATTTGTTTTCATTTTCGACAATGTTAAATGTTAGTTGATAATCAGGTGTATAAGTGAGCTTTCGAATGGTTTGTTGTTGCGGGATTTAGGGTCTGATCATATCTTTTATCTTCAGCATCCACCGTTGTTTATTTGTGATTTTATCCTCCGCCGAAATATTTTGCCGTATGGTGAAACCGGGATAGTTTTCCGGTTCTTTATCCGTTACGGTGAAATCTTGGATACTGCCGGCAGTAAACCATTCGCGGCAACTATCCACGAATTGGGTGATGTCGTCCTGTTCGCCCTGTGCTTCCATGGTGAGCGAATTTCCCTCATCGTACCTCACAAATCCCTTAATCCGGTACCGGTACGCTGCTTCCATGGCGGCAGACCTGAACCCGCCGCCCTGTACCTGGCCATAAATTTTAATCTGCGAACATTTCAACATGGTGCAAACATGGTATTTTAACAATGGACTGCAAATGTATCAGGTGAAACCCTGAATTGTTATTCAAAAAAGAACTTTCCGTTTTCAAAAAGGAACTTTTGTTTTTCCTTATCCCTTCTGTATTTGTTTCAAAAAAGAACTTTTCTTATCAAAAAAGAACTTTTCATTATGCAGCGTGGCTTTTGTTTCAAAAGAGAACTTTTCTTTGTCAAAAAAGAACTATTTTTGTAATAGCCCTTTCCGTTTACAAATACCCCGATATGTATAAATACTTCATTGTCATTACTATATGTTTTTTCTTTTGTGTTAAAGGATCATTTCCGTTTCCGGCTTCCGGTGCAGCGGCCTCTTTTACCGACACGACCGTTGAACGGATGATGAACCATTTCCTATACAGGGAGGCTTGTACGGAGATAAACCGGAAATTGAAAACCATTCCGGCAAAGGAAGTTGACCGGCTTCTTTATTATCACAATAAAATAAGCTTTGCGCAATTGCGAATCAGAAACCTCGATTCGGCACTAACCATGGCAAAGGTTTCTTTGTCGCTGATTCCGCGCACAAAAGATTCGGTACTGATTGCCGATGCCTGGCGGATTTTATCTTATGCTTACAACAACGCCGGTAATCTCGACAGTGCCTTGTTCTATACGCAATTGATGTTGGTATACGCCGAGCGGAAAGGCGACGAAAAGCAGTTGCGGAATGCCCTGGTTTCGATGGCCACCATCATGAATCAGAACCGGCAATTCAACCAGGCACTAAAGTATAACCGCTCCGCAGCAGCCCTTACCCGAAAAATCCACGACACCCTGAATTACGCTTTGGGCGGGTATAACCTGGGGCTTACCTTTCAGAACCTGCAACAGTACGACAGTAGCCTGTTTTATCTTAAAAATGCTAAGGATGCAGCCATCAAAACGAGGCAAATTGATCTGCTGATATACATTTATGGTGCACTGGCTGATTTGTACCTGAGCACGGGCAATGAAACGGAGCGGGAAAAGTACCTGTTGCTTGCCAAAACTGAAGCGGGAAAAATAGGAAATAGTCAATTCCTGGCCATGTTAACATGCAACCTGATGCAGGGGGCGCTCGATAAAAAGAACTACTCCGAAGCGATTCGATACGCCAAAGAGGCCAACTTCCACCTTAGCAAGCAACCCTATCCGGTGCTTCAGGTAAGGATCGACAGCATGAGTTGGGTGGCCTACAACAAAATGGGAGACCTTACCCGGGCCATGGAATGCCTGGTCGCTTTTCAGCGCGGGAAGGAAATGTTGGTTTCGGGGCAGCAAAAAGAGCAGTTGGACAAAATGGCGCTTACCCTGGATGTGAAAGAAAAAGACCTCACCATTGCCAACCAAAACCTTGATATTGCGCAGAAAAAAAGGCGTATCGAGGTGCTTTCACTTTTGTTTGTAATAGCTGTGCTGATGACTGTTGCCATGTTTATTTATTTTGTTAACATGCGTTCGTTTCGGCGGCAACTATTCCTGAAGGAGAAAGAACTTGACCAGTTTGCGGCAGATGTCCGTAACTGGATGGAATGGAGAGATACGCAGAAACAGGATGTTGAAACAGCGGAATCAATAAAATATATTGCAGGAGATGAAACCGTTAACGAAGTACAGATGCAGGCCGCCCTATTCACAGAACTGCGCGAAGTATTCGATAAGCAGAAACTATACCTCGATCCGGAGTTAAACTTAAAAACGGTAATCAGGATCCTGGGCACGAACAAAAAGTACCTTTACCAGGCCATCAGCGAGAACAGCAATATCAACTTCCGGGCATTTATCAACCGTTACAGGGTGGATGAAGCTAAAAGGCTGATTGAACAGAAAATATTGATGAAAGATGAATTGGATCTGTCCGAAATTTATGCGGCGGCAGGGTTCAACTCACTCGTATCTTTCTATCGGGCGTTTAAACTGGTTACAGGCCTGGCGCCTAAAAATTATGCCGATGAAGCCAGGCGGGAATTGAAACAGGAAGCAGGCAGGAAAGGGTAAATTAGTTTTTTTTC
>CAIXAQ010000698.1 GCA_903917425.1 uncultured Bacteroidales bacterium | reverse complement strand
GATATTATTTTGAATAATATAATCATCCAACCGTATCGAGGGTGTCTGTGTTGCTTTCTTTACTGTACCTAAATGAACCGGGTGTGTTATGCTTTCAGTTGACTCATCCGGAACTATTTTCCAACTTGCAAATGCTTTAATGGGCGCATTGTTTTCCGATTTATTAGAAACGAAAGCCTTGGTAAGAATAATCCTCTTCGACAGTTCAGGATTTAGACTGATATTCTTTTGAATTTTATTGAAAGCATAATTTGTAGGTTCGAAGGCATAAACCACTGACTTGGGAGACGTCTTTACATAGTTAAGTGTCATTTGGCCCATATTTGCACCAATGTCAAAAATAACAGGCTTTTCAGGCAATGTAAAATATTTTTGCTTTATCATATGTTTTTGAAAAGTGCCTAAAAAGTAGATTGAAAAATCAATTATTTCAGATAAGTCCAACTCGTACCGTATACCTTTTCGTGATACTATATGAAAATCCCCTCCATGAAAGAATCTGAAACAAAAATACAAACTACGGGCACAAAGAAATTTCAAATGTCTTAACATATGTTTTATTGTCTCTGGCGTTTGGCAATTAGCTGGAATTGTTTGTAAGTTATTCACAATCAAAATTATATTTATGTGTTGATGCCATATTTAGATGATTAAACCCATTTATTTTTTAAGAAAATAGTAGGATGCCATAATTAAATAATTGTGTAAAGTATGGAAAAAAATCAACAAATAGTTACTTTGATGCTTTTTGGCAACCTCCAATTCTTCATCAAATTGCTGCCTAAAACTGCTTCCCCCTTTGGATTTTTTATGAATACGGAATGCAGCCAATTCATCGCTTAACACATAAGGTTTTTGTATTTTGAAAGCACGAAGCCAGTATTCATAATCCATTGTATATCGTAACTCCTCATTAAACAACCCTGTTTTACTAATAAGTTCCCTGCGCAAAAATGTGCCTGGTTGTATGATCGGATTTAGCACAGTTAACAGGTTAAAAGACAACCTTTTCCGAAAAAAAGTTTTATATTTTGCAATAGCAGATTGAATTTTATTGCCACCCTCATCCACTATAAGGTAATCACCTGTAATCCAGAGAACATCATCATTTTGATTGAAAATACCGGCCACTTTTTCGAAAGTTCCCTCTAAGTAGTAATCGTCAGAATTAAGGTAAGTTATCACGTCGCCTTTAGTTATGGCAATGCCTTTATTTATTGCATGGGTCTGCCCTCTATCAGGCTCCGATAGCCAAAAAATGCGGTCGTTATAGCTTTTCAGGATATCGAGAGTGCTATCGGTTGAACCTCCATCTATCACCAGGATTTCGAAATCCTGGTACGACTGATTCAGTATCGAATTTATAGTTTGAGCAATAAAAATACCCTGATTGAATGAAGGTATAATGATCGAAAATCTTGGACTCATTGTTTCAACTGTTGATTAAACAAAACACTTCAGATAGTGAGTGTCTGTATTGATACATTTTTTTATGAAATCGAATGTCCGTAATACGGAAAGGTTGAGCTGCT
>CAIXAQ010000697.1 GCA_903917425.1 uncultured Bacteroidales bacterium | reverse complement strand
TACATCCGATGGATCATGGTTTCAAATAAAGACATAAACACAGGCAATGTAACACCCGCAGGTGTTTCAAAAATTGATGACATCGTTGTAACAGGCATGCCTTTAACAGGAATAGCGGTTCAAAATGCAGCTAAAGGAAACTACACCTACCCGAATCCATCTGCTTCAGCGTTTTCAATTGCTACAAGCAGGGGGGCTTCATTGATTGAAATATACAATACAAACGGGCAACTGGTGTATAAAACAATCCCTGAAAACGAAATACTTACAATAGAGAAACCCTTACCTGCCGGGTTGTATTTTGTAAAAGTCACCCAGGATGGCAAAGTAAACTTTATCAAACACATTGTAAGATAGAACTAAAATGCTGAATATTGAGAAACCGGCGAGAAGAATTCTTCCGCCGGTTTTTCCGTATCAGCCTGAAATTAGTAAAGAAACTATTGGCTAATGTTGAACAAAAAATCGCTAATCCATTTTCATACTCAAAGCTTTTGTACATTTATCCGGTTAATAAAAATTGAGTAATTAAATCTTCAAATACCATGAAACTTCTCGGCCTTTCGCCCATGCTGTGGACAAAACATCTCAACCTGACTGTTATGTTCTATACCAATATCCTGAAATTCAAATGCGACATACTTAACGAAAAGATTGGATGGGCCTCGATTAGCCGCGACAATGTTCAGTTTATGATAGTAGAGCCACGGCAACATCCCGAATTTAATGAAACACAGTTTACCGGCTCTATTTACATTCATACCGATGATGTGGATAAAGTGTGGAGAGAGTTGAAAGACAAAGTAGAAGTGGTTTATCCTGTCGATAATTTTGAACATGGCATGCGTGAGTTTGCTATTTACGACAACAATAAGTATATGATTCAGTTCGGGCAGGAAATTGATGAAAGTAAACTAAAATAGGACTCTTTCTTTTCCTGTTTCTACTGTGCGATTATCAGGTTTATTTAGCACCATTCGTTGTTTTGAAGGGGAAAATTGGCTAACTTTGGTAAAAGTTATTCCAGAAAACTAATCTTAAATCTTAAAAAGAAAGGAGAAAAAGATGGCTTCCCCCATTAAAGCAAACGATGTCTGTTGTCCTGAATTTGATCCCACTCTATGGGATGATAAAACCGTTGAATGGACAAACAAAACTTTTATCAAAGAAAGAGTTGCAACTTTTCTTTTCATGCCGATCAATTTTGGCAGCAAAATGACAAAACTTACCAAAGCAGTTGACGAAGCCGGTGCAACAGTGCCCGACTGGCTCTGCTTGTCCGATCACAGCTCGAAATGGAATATGGACCTCTATCTTGCAGTAAATAAACACATTCCGGGAGCCATCAACACAACATTGTCGGGCAAATTTTATATTAAAGTGTACGAAGGCTCTTTCAATGAAACCGGAAAATGGTGTAAGGATGCGGAATCGATTGTAAAATCGAAGGGGCAAAATGTTAAAAAAATGTATATGTGGTACACTACCTGCCCGAAATGTGCAAAAAAATACGGCAAGAATTATGTAGCTATTGTTTCGCAAATAGAATAGGTGAAGTCAGACAATCAATATGTTATAGAAAGCGAAACTTTCCATTTTGAGTTTTCCGGTTTCCGAAGGAATTACGAAAATAAATAATTGCGAAGCAGGAAGTGGGATAAAAACCGCTTCCTGCTTTCTTTTTTGGTTATTATCCAACTTGCATGGTAAATTCCTGACAATTAATCCTCAAAGCTATTTTAATCCGCAAATTCGTATCTTAAAGTGCCATTATTTTTGTAATTTTCGCTTGAGATAGTTTTATTTTATTTTTTCTTCC
>CAIXAQ010000696.1 GCA_903917425.1 uncultured Bacteroidales bacterium | reverse complement strand
TGATTCTGAAATTATGGGCGAAATACGCATCGGGCTTGGATCGTGCTGTGTGGCTAGTGGAAGTGAAGAAGTTAAGCAGGAACTCGAGCGAGTGCTGAATGAATCAAGGATTAATGTCACAGTAAAACAGGTAGGTTGTGTCGGCGTTTGCAACCAGGTTCCGGTTATGGAAATCTTTAAACCCGGACAGAAACCTGCCTTCTATGCCAAGATAAAACCTGAGGAAGTTAAAGAGGTGGTTTTAAGCCACTTTCAGCCGGTTGGATTTTTCAATAAATTGAAAAGCAGTTTTGTAAGCAGTTTCGAGAAAGTGGTTGTAGATGGTGAGCCCAAATCCTTCCGCAAGTATCTTGCAGATCAGCGCGACACACCTATTTCCGAATTTCTTGGCCCTCAAATGGCAATTGCTTCCGAAAACCGCGGTGTGGTTAAGCCTTGTGATATCGAAGAATACCGTGAAGGTGGCGGTTTTTCAGCTTTACAGAAATGCCTGGAAGAACTTACTCCACAACAGATAGTTGACGAAATCTCAAAAAGTGGTTTGCGTGGCCGCGGCGGTGCCGGTTTCCCGACAGGGCGAAAATGGCAGATGGTGAAAGACCAGGTTAATACAGAAAAATATGTCATATGTAATGGCGATGAGGGTGATCCCGGCGCCTTTATGGACCGCATGTTGCTCGAATCCTACCCTTTCCGGGTTATCGAAGGAATGTTGATTGCAGGCTATGCAACCGGCGCTTACCAAGGCGTTTTCTATATCCGCGCCGAATATCCGCTGGCAGTAAAACGAATCAATGAGGCTTTGCTGATTTGTAAAGAAAATGGCTTGATTGGAACCTCTGTGTCAAACAGCAGTTTTTCATTTGACATCCGGGTTTTTGAAGGAGCAGGCGCTTTTGTCTGTGGTGAAGAAACTGCACTCATCGCTTCCATCGAAGGCGAACGTGGAATTCCAAGGATGCGTCCGCCCTACCCTGCCGTTAAAGGACTTTGGGGAAAACCAACTCTTGTCAACAATACTGAAACGTTCTCGCTGGTTTCCTGGATTTTCCGCCATGGATCTGAAGCTTTCGCCAATATTGGTACCGAAGGAAGCAAAGGCACCAAGGTTTTTGCCCTTGCCGGGAAAGTAAACCGTGGCGGGCTCATTGAAGTCCCGATGGGAATTACGCTCAGGCAGATTGTAGAAGAAATCGGCGGTGGCATTGCTAACGACCGGAAATTTAAAGCAGTTCAAATTGGCGGCCCATCCGGCGGTTGTATTCCTGCCGAAATGTATGATCTTCCGATTGATTTCGAGGAACTGGCCAAAGTTGGGGCCATGATGGGTTCAGGTGGATTGATTGTGCTGGACGATACCGATTGCATGGTGGATATTGCTCATTATTTCCTTTCTTTCACTCAAGACCAGTCGTGCGGAAGATGTACTTTTTGCCGAATAGGCACAACCCGTATGCTTGAACTGTTGGATAAAATCCGCAGCGGAAAAGGAAAACCCGAAGATATTACCCACCTCGAAAAACTCGCCGAAAGCACTCGTCAGGGCAGTTTATGTGGATTGGGAAAAACAGCGCCAAATCCCGTTCTTTCTACTCTCCATTATTTCAGAGAAGAATATGAGGCACATATCAATGGTCTTTGCCCTTCCGGGAAATGCCTGCCATTAATAACCTACAAAATTACGGATGACTGCATCGGCTGCACCAAATGCGCCCAGCGCTGTCCTTCGGATGCCATAGCATTTAAACCTTACGAAATCCATACTATTGATATGGAGAAATGTATAAAATGCGATATCTGCCGGCAGATTTGCCCGGTGGATGCCGTTAAAATAGAGTAGAAATTCATTCGTACTGACGGAATATATTTAATTACCGTCAATATACTGACGGAATATGTTTATTTTCCGTCAATTAACTGACGGAAATCAATTTTTTATACTACATTTGCATAAAACCCGGAAACGATGCAAATAAAAAGAATTCTAGATGATACTCTTAGAAAAGCCTTAAAACCAAATAAAGTATTGGTTTTATTGGGTCCTCGAAGGGTGGGGAAAACAGAACTTCTGAAGAAATTTGCTTCCGAAACAAACGAACAGGTTCTTTTTCTTAATGGTGACGACATTCAAACCCATAATTTTTTGGAACAAAGAAGTTCGGAAAACTACAAACGGTTATTGGGTGATATCCGGTTTTTAATCATTGATGAAGCCCAGGAAATTGAAGACATTGGCCGTAAACTCAAACTTATGGTTGATACCATTGATGGTTTGAAAGTGCTGATATCCGGTTCATCAGCATTTGAAATCAATAACCAGGTGGGAGAGCCGCTGGTAGGCAGAATGACTGTGTTAAAGTTATACCCTCTTGCACAACTTGAATTTCAGCAATACGAAAACCTGATTGAAACACGCGGACGACTCGAAGATCGCCTCATTTATGGCGGCTACCCGGAACTGATCCATTTAGGTTCAAACCAGGAAAAGGAAAAATACCTGAAAGAAATTGTGTATGCCTATCTCTTAAAAGACATCCTGGCTTTCGAAGGCATAAAAAAAAGAGATAAAATATTGGCACTCTTGCAGATAATGGCTTATCGTATTGGCAATGAAATATCGCTCGAAGGAATTGGCAATGAATTACAGATAAGTAAAAACACAGTGGAAAAATACCTGGATCTTTTTTCGAAAGTCTTTATCATTTATCCGGTGTCGGGATTCAGCCGCAATGCAGATAATGAAATAACAAAAAAGAAGAAATGGTATTTTCAGGATAACGGCATACGAAATGCACTGATCAATCATTTCAATCCATTAAATATGAGGGAAGATGCCGGGAAACTTTGGGAAAACTACCTCAATATTGAACGGATAAAGAAATTGGATTACCAGGATTACTATGTATCAGACTATTTCTGGCGGACCACAACAAGGCAGGAAATTGACAGAATTGAAGAAAGAAATGCTAAAATAGAAGCATATGAATACAAATGGGGCAATAAAGTTTTAAAAGCGCCTTCACAATTTGCAAAGAATTATCCGGATGCAAAATTCACAGTAATAAGCCAGGACAATTATCTGGATTATATTTTATAACAACCTAAGCAACCAATACTTTTTAATGCTAAAAATTACCATAGATACAATCACCACAGAGGTTGAACCCGGCACTACTGTTATGCAGGCAGCCGCTTCGATAGGTATTGACATTCCGACAATGTGTTATCTCGAAGGTCATTCCTGCCATCCTTCGTGCATGGTTTGCATGGTGAAAGACGCGGATCGGGGGAATTTCTTCCCTTCCTGCGCCATGCCTGTTACCGAAGGAATGAATATTATTGCCACTTCTGAAGAAGTTTCGGATATCCGCCGCGAAGCACTTGAACTTTTACTCAGCGATCATGTAGGCGATTGCGAAGCGCCCTGCACGCTGAGCTGCCCGGCAGGAATGGATATCCCGCTTATGAACCGGCTGATTGCCAATGGTGAATTCGAAAAATCTCTGGAAATTGTTCGTGAAGAAATCGCTCTGCCACTCATTCTGGGTTATATCTGTCCCGCTCCATGCGAAAAAGCCTGTCGCCGGAAACCTATTGATGGCGCGGTTTCCATTTGTTTATTAAAACGATTTACTGCTCAGGATACAAAAAGAAGAAATCAGCTTCTGAAACCGGGAATTACTAAAACCGGAAAGAAAATCGCGATCGTAGGAACCGGCCCTGCTGGTTTGTCGGCAGCCTTCTATTTATTGCGGGCCGGACACGATTGTACACTTTTTGATAAAAACGAGCAGGCTGGCGGAGCCATGCGTTACAACATTGACGAAGAAAAACTTCCCCGTGAAATGCTGGATGCCGAAATAGCCGGTATTCAAAGAATGGGTGCAGTTTTTCAACTAAGCCAACAAATAACGCCTGATTTTTTCGAGAATTCAATACTACCGCAATTCGACGCTGTAATTTTGTCCACCGGGAACAGAAGCAACCAGCCAGTAGTAGATTTCGGATTAATTGACTCAGGGCACGAATTTGCTGATAAAAAAACTTTTAAAACTCATCGCCCCGGCGTGTTCGCCTGCGGAAATATGATACGTGAACATGAGATGGCTGTAAGGGCTTCGGCACAAGGCAGAATTGCCGCTACCGAAGTGGGCATCTATCTCAACACGCAAGCGCCGGTTAAGAAAATTCACTTCAATTCAGCTTTTGGGCATCTGACACATTCTGAAAACCGGGAATATCTGAAAGAAAGTTACCTCGGTTTCCCGATTGAACCGGATGGTGGATTTATATCCGGATTTAATGAAGAACAAGCCATAGCTGAAGCAAAACGCTGCCTGCATTGCGACTGCCGGAAACCAGCTTCATGCAAACTGCGTATTTATTCCGATCAGTATGGTGCAAATCGCAAAAAGCATCTCGGTCCCGAACGTAATCATTTAACAAAATCCATCCATCACGACCTGATCGTTTACGAACCTGAAAAATGCATCCGCTGTGGATTATGTGTCGAAATCAGCGGAAAAGAGGAATCTCTTGGTCTTACGTATATTGGCCGTGGTTTCGATGTCAGAATTGGTATACCGTTTAATGAAACTATCGCAGAAGCTCTAAAGAAAACTGCCGCAGCTTGTGTGGATGCTTGCCCGACAGGAGCTATGGCTTTTAAATTGCAGGAAGAGAGACTTTAAACGCATTGTTGTAGGTGTTTCGGTGATATTCCCGTTTTTTGTTGAAAGTATTTTTTTTTATTAATGGAGTACTAATTTTTACCGGAATGATTTTAAAAATTCTCATCGGATCAGCAGCGATTTTTGCCCTTTACCGGACAATTAAGTCGAAAAAAATGTTTCCTGCGATTATTACCCTTGGGATGATTTTCGCGGTTGTAATGGTCCTGTTCCCGGTTACGACAATTCAAACCGCCGGATTTTATGTCTATTGTGGGTTTGTGGCTCTTGCTTTTATCTATGGCCTGATTGCAAAGGATAAGAAATTACCCGAAAGAATTATAATCTGCCTGATGTCTGCACCCATATTTGTTTATTGGATTTGGGTATTAAACCACTGGCATGGAAACGAGGTATTGGCTCCGATTCTGACGGTAATAGTCAGTATTGCTGGGATAATCAGAAACTCAAAACTGAAAGATGAATTGGGCTTTCTGACAATAATTGCTGTGGACGCTATTGCCATTCTGATTGAGGTCTGGATAAAAGCACACTGACATACCAGGAAAAACAAGCGGTTGCCACTCAACTATTGATAATAACACATGTGCAGAATTAAAACAAATATGAATCGACTCTTAGTTCTATCTCTCATCTTTTTATCTACTTCCCTCACAGCAGCAGCCCAGTTGGCCAGCGGCGAAAACTGGCCTTCGTTCAGGGGAAATGCACAACTGACCGGCGTTTCGCCGGTTAAAATCTCACCTCCGCTTAACTTGCTGTGGACATTTAAAACTGACGATGCGATAAAATCTTCACCTGTAATTG
>CAIXAQ010000695.1 GCA_903917425.1 uncultured Bacteroidales bacterium | reverse complement strand
TTCAGGGTTTCAGGGTTTCAGAGTTTCAGGGTTACAGGGTTTCAGTTTCCCTTTTCCAACACAGTGTTCCTAGTTTCCAGTTTCTAGTTTCCAGTTTCTAGTTTCAAATTACTCCTCAGCAATCCTATCCCTGATGGCTTCCGTTTCATTTTCAAAGCCTGGTTTTCCTAATAATGCGAACATATTGTTTTTATATGCTTCAACCCCCGGTTGGTTAAAAGGATTGGTTGCTGAAAGGTATCCGCTGAGGCTGCAGGCAAATTCGAAGAAATAAATCAGCTCGCCAATCGAACGTTCATCGAGTGCAGGCAATGTAATATCCAGGTTGGGAACTTCTCCGTCAACATGAGCCAAGGTGGTTCCCAGGGCTGCCACAGCATTTATTTCGCGAAGCGATTTCCCGGCAATATAATTCAATCCATCCATATTTGCTTCATCATGTGGAACTACAAGCGAATGCCTTGATTTTTGGATATGGATCACAGTCTCGAAAAGCATACGCTGACCTTGCTGAATGTATTGTCCCATGGAGTGCAAATCGCCTGTAAAGTCAAGTCCGGCAGGAAATAAACCTTCGTTTTCTTTGCCTTCACTTTCACCAAACAATTGTTTCCACCATTCGGTGAGATAGTGTAATGAAGGCTCATAATTTACCAGTATTTCAATCTGAATACCGGAACGATACAACAAATTGCGGATTGCCGCGTAACAGGCAGCCGGATTATCTGTCAATGAAGAGGTTTCAAGACAAACCTTCCGCATCTCACAGGCTCCCTTTACTAATTGAGTTATGTCGAACCCGGCAATGGCAATGGGTAATAAGCCGACAGGTGTAAGAACCGAATAACGCCCCCCTATATCTTCAGGAATTACATAGGTTTTGTAGCCGTGCTTTTCGGCCATCGCTTTTAAAGCTCCTTTGGAACCGTCGGTAACGGCGATTATTCGACTGCATGCTTCCTCGTATCCATATTTCTTTTCGATGTGATTTTTCAAAAGCCGGAATGCAATGGCAGGTTCAATGGTATTTCCTGACTTTGATATGACAACCAGGTTATAGTCTTTTTTATCAAGTAGTTGTAAAAGTTCGTAATGATAATCCAGGCTTAAATGGTTGCCTGCGTATAGTACAACCGGATTTTTTGTATCGTTGTAAATAGCCGGAAAGGAGGAAGAAAGAGCTTCTATAATCGCCCGGCTTCCGAGGTACGAACCTCCGATACCGATTACTACAAGAACTTCGGCTTTTTCGCGGAAGGATTTTGCCGCAGCTTCAATATCGGTTAATATTGTTTCATCAAGTTTTGCAGGAAAATCGAGCCATCCAAGAAATTCATTTCCTTTGCCATCTTTTTCAACCAATAAACTGTGACTCAAATCAACCTCTTCCTGCATGAATTGAATCTCTTCTTCCGAAAGGAAACTAATCACATGTTTATATTGAAATTGAAGATTGATCATTGCTTTTTGATTTTCGATAAATTAGCAGACGATATTGTTTGAGAGTATAAAAGTACGAAAAAAACAGATCAAGTCATATAGTTAATAGTAATTTAACATTTCTTATTCCGTTAATAAGCCGGGCAGGCAATATCTTTCAGTAAATAAAAAATGCGGCCTGGAGACCGCATTTTTCCAAACAAACAACAAAACCAGTTATGAGATTTCCCTGTAACCAGCAGGGGTCTTTTTGAAATAACTTTTTGTTCAACTAACCGATACAAAAGTACAGC
>CAIXAQ010000694.1 GCA_903917425.1 uncultured Bacteroidales bacterium | reverse complement strand
TTCAGGTATATATGCGCGGTAAGTAAAGGTTATTGCAGTCCGGGTTAAAGTAATATGTACCTTTAAGGCCGGTAGCGCCGTTTAAATGAAACATCAATGCAAGAAAAATAAACAATTCGTTTTATACACTCACTACACCATATAACACTGTATCGCCCGTGTTTATTGGTTTTTCGGGCTTTTTTTTCTTCTTTCTTTTAATACAATTCGTTTTATGCCCCTTAGTTCTATCATTTGAAATTTTGATAATTTAGAGGCTAATTGACTTATCAATGTCAGAACAGTATAAAGCATTCGATGCTGAATCTCCTTATTTTATTACATTTACAGTGGTTGAATGGATTCCATTGCTAAATATTCCTGAATTTGCTTCAATACTAATTGATTCACTGAAATTTTGCGTTCAAAACAAAGGATTATTAATTTTTGGATATTGTATCATGCCAAGCCATGCACATTTGATTGTCAAATCTGAGTTATTTCCTCTAGGCTCGGTTATCAGAGATTTTAAGAAATTCACTGCTACACAAATTTCTGAGGGGACAAAAAAAGATGAGAAATATCATGAATATTTTAAGGCGTTTCAAAATAGTGCAATTGAAATAAAAAGGAATAAATATGTTAAAGTATGGCAAGATGGTTATCATCCCGAAATCATATTTAGCAATAAATTCTTTTTTCAAAAACTGAATTATATCCATAACAATCCAGTTGTTGCAGGTTTGGTGGACAAACCAGAAGTTTACTATTACAGTTCGGCACGAAACTATGCAGGATTAGATGCGCCGATCGGAATTATATTTGAAAGCCAACAATTAATCAGATATTGATTTGAATTATACCCGCACGCGTCTGAAATTAAGACGCGCGCGAACAGAGAGCTCACTCCGTTCGGTTCCTTATCCGTTCAATACCATAGATTTCGGCTACATCATCGCAAGGCGGTTTGCAATATCTACCTGCACAGCTCTTGCGAAGGTCCATCTCTTTGAAGAGACTCCTTCATCCTTTATACAGCATGTACAAGAACTTTCTTTGATTAATTCGTACTTTTACTTCAGGACACACCGCGCGGCAGCGGTGGAAATAGCTATTATCTAAAAAAACAAACCTTCCCAAATATCTAACATTGGGAAGGATTGAATCGCAGATTTAAAATGGCCAAGCGGAAACCTGCTATTTGTTATTTGTAGGAATAAGCCGTGCTAGTGGTATTAAAACCTGAAGTAGTAATAGTTGTACTCACCACCCTGTTTTGAGTGTCATACTGATAGGAATAGGAGTGCATAACAGGGCTACCACTATAGGTGTCAGTAACTGACTGTATCAAATTTTTATCCTGTTTGCCAAAGAAAGTAATTCCCATGTTTTCAGACCCAACAGTATTGGTTTTATCCAAATAAAACTCAGAAGTACTGGTAGATGTCTGCCCTCCCGCAGCATCGGCGTATCCAACATGGTTGCCATTTGAAATGGTATAGGTTATAACTTCCTGATTACCTGCATCACCATAAATCGCTTTGGTCATATAGCCATCGGAATTATATTCATAAGATATGGTTGGGGATAAAATTGCAAATTGTGCAATTGCAATTGGCAAAATGCTTTTAGATGAAAGGTTTTTTTTCTTTCCTGGGGTTGTAACAGATGATATGGCATATCCTTGCGAATTTAATGTAAACATCTGGCTATTCCCCTGGACATTATCAACCGAATATTCCTTCGCCGTTACAGTTGTTGCGGAATAATCTAACGTGGTATAACTCCCGTCAGTTGAAGTGATTTTTACCAGGCGGGTACCATCGTACTGATAAAGAATATAGGATTGATCCTCTAAGGTTGTTTTTTGGATAAATGGTTTTGCAGCTTCCGTAGTGTCGCTGTCCTTTTTGCATGAGAAAAGTGTAATAGAAAAGGCTAACACAGCCAAAAGAAAAATTTTTGTATTCATTTTTTAAAGATTTGATGAACTAATTAGTTATGCATGCTAAAAATTGATTGAGTTAAAAATCACATTCAATTACACTAAGGCGGATGGTTAAAGTTTGGATTCAAAATGCAAATTATTTTTTTCATTCTTTTGCAAATATTATGCCATAAATATTCGCTCTGCAAAGAGTCGTCAATACTATTGAAAAACCATTATCCCCTGTTCGCGCGCGTCTTTTTTCTGACGCGTGCGGCAT
>CAIXAQ010000693.1 GCA_903917425.1 uncultured Bacteroidales bacterium | reverse complement strand
CCGGCTTCTATATCCACCGTTACCGGAACTTGTACTGCATTTACAATCCCAGTTATTACCTGAATCATTTCTGATAATGATATGATCTCGCAGTCAGGATAACCTAATGAGGCAGCTATTCCCATACTTGTTGTTGCGATTGCTTTATAGCCACATGCTTCTATTAATTTAGAACTTCCTGCGTCCCATGAGTTCAGAAGAACCAAAATTTCTTTGTCCTGATGAAATTTCAGGAACATTTCAGCTTTTTCTTTTTGAATACTTGAAACCATATTCTTGTTTTTTAGTGGTTTAGATAAATACATCCAACTTCTATGTAACTTTTATATCGTTTAATTTAAGTTTCCTACTAGTTTGGTTTTTCTGATGCACCTCGTTTTTTGAATGGTTTCTGAACTCTATTTTTATTTTTCTTTGATTGCCACCCAGCAGCAGGTGTTGTTATGAAATTCGTTATTTCCGTTCTTTACCCTGCCATATTCACCATAAGTAAAAAAACCTGCCATAGGTACATTGAAAGCTTTTCGCACTCCCTCAATTTCGTCGCCTGCCAATGGCCCGAATTGTGTGAGTCGCCCGATACAGGAAAACATCAGCAACGCATCAGCTTCAGGCATTTCGTTTTGTTGAATTTTTTCAGCATTGAATTTAACTTCTTCAATAACCTCGAAATCGGGAGGAAGAGTAAAGCGAACCTTGTCTCCTTCGCGAATGCTGCCAAGGACGGAGACTGATTTATCTTTCCAGTTGAACGCACCCACACCCCGAATAACAGGTGTGCCTGCGTCGCGCATTACACTAAATGCAATACCCATGCCCGAGGGGTTGAAAGTTTCTGCTTCTTCCGGCGATAAATTCAACCCCAGGTACTTTAATACCATTTCTGCGGCAGGCTTATTATCAATCTCATAAATCCAGTTATTAAGAGATTTCGTAATAACCTTTTCGGTTCCTACCGGCTTTTGTCCTGATGCAGCTTCACCTTTTACAATTATTTTATCTCCATCAAATACCAGCATAATAATGCCTTTTTTTGTTGAAAGATGATTGGTAAAAACTACAGTTTCATCAAAAATGAAATCATCACCGGCCCGGCCTCCCCAAATGGTTGTTTCATTTCCGGCAACCGATTCAATTATTCTGATAAGCTGATCTCCCAGCAAAGATTCCGATTCACCACGAGCGTAAAAACTGGCAGACAGAATTATTGAAGGATTTTTAAATCTCTCTTTTGCTATTGTCGCCATTTCCCGTGCTACCGCTTCAGGTTCTTTATCGCTGTATTCGCGCAGCAATATTTCGAAGATGGCCGGATTAATATCCATCAACAAAACAGCGATACCCCCATTACTAATATCGCCATCAATAAATTCACCCGAACTGGTTGCTCCGAAAATCTTAATTCCATGTGCGTTGAGGAGATTACTCACAGTATCAATGTCTTGTTTAATGGAAATGAAAACAAAGGCCAGGGTTGGCTGAAAACCGTCTGCCATACTATGCTTCAGTGCGGTTTTGATTTCAGAAGGACATGTTCCTTTTATTGATTTTGCTTTCATACTATTTTTATTTAATCCCGAAAAATTACAATTCCAATATCTATGGCAGCTTTATCCATTTCAACCTCCGGTTTCCGTTTACAACACGAAGAATCAGTGTATCACCACTGAAAGCAAATGACCTTCTGACAACAGTACCCCAAACCACAGGAATAGAAGATGAAATACGCTGATGCTGAACGATCTGAGCAGTATCCTCAACCTTGTAATTGGCGATGTATGCATAAAAGGAAGAAAATTCTATTACTGCCGATTTTAATTCAGCAACCGACATGCTGTCAGTTTTTTGCCGTACTCTTTCTTTATTTATTGATTCCTTCTCATTCATCCATTCAAAGTCCTTGTATCCTTTTGGGGTGATTTGCAGTGCAGCATGGCCTAATCCATCATAAACAATATATCCCGTGCCTCCTTTTGTCCAGGAATCTTCGTGCCAGGCACCTGTTGAGTCCTGAATTTCAGTAATAAGTAATTTATACATTCCGGCAAGCTGGCTTTCCTTTGTGCTATTTATAGTACCTGAACAAGCACTCATGCCCGCACTCAGTGTAATCAAAATGAGAATTTTCATTTGTTTTGGTTTTATTATTAATCCGCTCCGAAAAGTTAAGATACAGCACACGGGATCAATTTCCGCATTTATTACATTCCAAATTAAAAGCAACAAATTACAAGTGCAGTTGTAGAGTAGGTCTTGAGATTTAGTTCCTGGGCTTTATTAAAAGTGTGATTGCTTCCTTCTCAATGTATATTTTCGGAGGAATACTGTTTTTTTCAATGCATTTTTCTGAATCAGATTTCAATGCAGGGTTGAACTCTGACAGTTCAACTTATCCCAAGCCAGCCTTAAGTTTTAATAAATGATTAGTCTTTATGGGTTGTTTAGTTTCCTGGCAGTAAGGGGTGAAGTAATGATGTTCCTGTAGAAAAGAAATCTGGGTCTGGCTCCATTCTGCTTCAGTATAAAAGGGCCGAACAGATTGAAGTTCTTTATACAATGCATCTGATTTAACCTCAAATTCATTTGTACCAATATATTCAAGATCAGCATCGGCGAGGATTTCTTCCAGTTTGGTTTTAGGCATTTGAGGTATTTTTGTCACCATGATCATATCGCATATGGCTGTGATATATTCATCCGGATAACCAAACTCCGGTAAATAGTGCCGTGCCATTCTGCAGCTCTCTTCCTCATGGCCATTGTACGTTTTAATATAGCCTGTATCGTGCCACAAGGCAGCCATCGCTATAAAATCAAGTTCGTCCCCGGTACATTTTTCGTGCCTGCCTATTTCCAGTGCTTTTTCAATCACATACAAAGTATGTTCAGGATTATGATACAGGTAACTATCCGGAAGGGCATCTCTCAATAAGCCAATCACAAAGTCTTTCATATGCTTTCTATTTTGCATGGCCCTTCGCTTTTAAAATCCCCCCGGTTGCTTCATTAATACTTTGACTATAAACAAACGCCTTCGGATCGATGCCTGCAACGGCTTCCTCTATCTGACTAATCTCCAGCCGGGTAACAATTGTGACTATGATTTCGCAATCGGTTTTTATGTCGAAACTTCCCGGCAGGTAGCCTCTTTCGCCTTTATAAACGGTAATGCCTTTTCCCATTTCATTAACCAGCAAATCTTTAATTTTATCCTGTTGTGATGAAATAATATTTATTGCCGTATATTGTTCGATACCATCAACAACATAATCAGTTGCCCGGGTAGCAGCATAATAGGTGATGAGCGAATACATTGCCGTTTCTATCCCAAAATGAAATGCGGCACCGGCAAAAATGAAAGTGTTAAATATCATAATGATTTCGCTGTTCGAGAAACCGATTCTCCTCCGGGTAAATACGGCTATTACCTCGGCTCCGTCAATTACACCGCCGCTCCTGATTACCAGGCCCACTCCTGTGCCAATAAGGATCCCTCCGAATATGGCTATTAAAAGCTTGTCGGTAGTAACAGGCTGAAGATCAATAAACAACAAACCCATGGTGAGCAGGATGACAGCAAGAGAAGTTTGTACAGCAAATGTTTTCCCTATTCTTTTATACCCCAAATAAATGAAAGGAAGGTTAAATACAAAAATAAAAATACTGATGTTGATGTGAGAAATTTCATGCAGTAGTATGGAAATTCCGGTAACACCCCCATCCATAAACTGGTTGGGGATCATAAATCCTTTCATGGCGAAAACAGCCATAGCACTGCCTATAAATATCTGAAGCAGGTTTTTTGGATTTAAGACATTTCCCCAATTTACAAAATCACTTTTGTGCTTTCTGATCATAGGTAAACAATTGATTTTTAGCCATAATTAATGATTCCGATTCAAATTCCTCCCGGTTGAAATTTCACATATTCACATATTTTCATATGTGGTTATTGCTGTTTAAATAAATTAACAAGTAATGTTCAACAAAGTTTGAAAAGATGAATATTAATCAGGTGTAAGGTTAACTTTTATAAATTTCCAGTGTCTTTTTAAACTATTCCCGGCTTAAGAAGTCATATTATCTCAAAAAATTATATGATAAATATAGTTAACAATGTAAACATTTTGCATTTTAAACTACTTTTGCATAAAACAGCACTTTGGTATTAATTATATGGCTCAGATTGAACAACCTATAGGCAGAATGTTATCCGGCCTCGGGAAAGGTTATTTGCATTTATTACGGGCAAAACTTCAACACCTGGATATTGATCGCAACTATTATGCATTGGTTCTGATTGATAACCAGGATGGTAACATGACACAACAGGAACTTGCGCTTAAGCTCGATACTGATAAGGTGAGCATTGTCAGGGTAATTGATTACCTGTCGGATAAAGGATATGTAAAACGTGTGCGAAAAACTGAAGACCGCCGGAAACTTAGTCTTGTACTTACACCTAAGGCCATCGGTGCTTTACCGGAAATCAAACGATCGTTCTCCGAAATAAATAAAATTGCGATGAATGGACTTAGTAACGTCCAGGTTTCAGAATTAGCTGAATCCTTAAAAAAAATAAAAAGCAACCTGAAAGAAAACACAGAGGCCTTATGAATTTAAAATTATTAATAGGAATGCCGCTGTTGCTGGCTACACTAGTTTCGTGCAAAAGCGAAGCAAAAGACAAGACCGCTTCAAAAGAAAAACCGCCAGTTGCAGTTGATGTTATTATAGCTGGCAATAGTGATTTCGCTTCTGATATCGAAGTGAATGGCACTGTTTTATCCGAAGAAATGGTGGAACTTCATCCTGAAGTTGGCGGCCGCCTTACCTACCTTAACATTCCTGACGGCGCCAGGGTTTCGGCCGGAACTGTACTGGCAAAGATCAACGATGCTGATCTGCAGGCTCAGCTTCAGCAACAAAAAGTTCAGCTTGAACTAGCTCAGAAAACAGAACAAAGGCTTAATAAACTTCTGGCGGTGAACGGAGTTGACCAGGCCACCTATGATGCCGCACTAAGCCAGGTAAATTTATACGATGCCAATATAAATGTTTTAAAGGCACAAATAGATAAAACTGTAGTAAAAGCACCATTTGCGGGACGACTCGGACTCAGGCTGGTAAGCGAAGGAGCTTATGTTTCAACGGCGACTGCCATAGGCACTTTGCAGGAAACCGACAAGATCAAGATCGACTTTTCGGTACCGGAATCGTATGTAAACCTGGTAAAAATCGGAAAGACTATAAGCATTCAGACAAATGCTTCGAAGGAGGAATTTACGGCCACCATAAGTGCCATTGAGCCGCAAATAAACACGGCAACGCGTAATTTAAAAGTTCGTGCAAGGCTTGTTAAAGGAAGCATAAGCCCCGGCGCCTTTGTTAAAGTACTGCTGAACGAAAATTTAAAAGGCATTGTAGTTCCTACCAATGCTATTATTCCTGATGCGCTCTCGAACCAGGTGGTGTTGGTTAAGGATGGTAAAGCTCTTTTTCAGAACGTGGAAACGGGTATCAGGACCAGTGATGTTGTTGAAATAACCGATGGGCTTAAAATTGGTGATACGATAGTTGTGAGTGGCGTTTTATATGTACGACCGGGTGGAAATGTAAAAATCAAGAAAGTACGGAAAAGCTGATCCAGATAATAGGCTATCTATAGTCTCCGAACTCTTTGGTTGACAATTAATTGAATAAATACATTTTCACTTCTGCCAATTTATCCCTATGAATATATCCGAATTATCAATTAAAAGGCCCATACTTGCGACTGTGATGAACCTGTTTCTCATCCTGTTCGGAATTATTGGCTATACCTATCTTGGAGTCAGGGATTACCCGGCTATCGACCCCCCAATGATCACCGTGAGCACTTCGTATACCGGAGCAAATTCCGATATCATTGAAAGCCAGATAACTGAACCCCTGGAAAAATCCATCAACGGGATCCCCGGCATACGGACTATAACTTCGACCAGTGCTGTCGGCCGTAGTAATATAAATGTAGAATTCAATATTGAATCCAATCTCGAAGCAGCAGCCAATGATGTGCGCGACAAGGTTAGCCAGGCTGTGAGGAATTTACCGCAGGATATTGATGCACCACCGGTTGTTACAAAATCGGATGCCAACAGCGACTTTATTGTGCTGCTTGCAGTTCAGAGTCCGACCAAAGGTCTGCTCGAATTGAGTGATTATGCCGAGAATGTACTTCAGAATAAGTTCCAGACCATTCCTGAGGTAAGCGCTGTGAATATTATCGGGCAGAAACGTCCTGCCATGCGCATCTGGGTTGACCCCGACAAAATGAATGCGTATGGCCTGGCATTTAATGACATCAGTACGGTGCTCAATAAAGAAAATGTTGAAATACCCTCGGGAAAAATCTACGGCAATAAAACTGAACTTACCATCAGGGCGCTTGGAAAACTGACAAACGAAAAGGATTTCCGCGACCTGATAATCCGAGGCGATGCAAATGGAATCGTACGGCTTGGGGATATTGCCCAGGTTGAACTTGCCCCCGACAATTACGAGAGAAGCTGGAAATTGAATGGAGTAAGTGCTGTTGGCATTGCCCTCACACCTCAGCCAGGGGCCAATTACGTGAATATTTCGGACGAATTCAACAAAAGGCTCGAAGAAATTAAAAATTCACAGAAAGGCGATATCACTTTCACTACCTTGATTGATAACACTGTAAACGTCCGCCGCTCACTGAAAGAAGTAGGTGAAACACTGGCTATTGCCATCATACTGGTAATCCTTGTCATATTTTTCTTCTTCCGCAACTGGCTCATCGCACTGCGCCCGCTTATCGATATCCCTATTTCACTGATATTCACATTCTTCATCATGTATGCATTTGGATTTTCGGTAAATATACTCACACTTTTAGCTATCATCCTTGCAACCGGGCTGGTGGTGGATGATGGGATTGTGGTGACAGAAAATATCTTTCGTAAAATTGAAAAAGGTATTCCTGTGCGAAAAGCCGCCATTGATGGCAGCAAGGAAATTTTCTTTGTGGTAATCGCAACCTCTATCACACTTGCAATTGTATTTCTGCCTGTATTGTTTCTCCAGGGCTTTGTGGGCAGCCTGTTCCGCGAATTCGGGGTTGTGCTTGCCACGGCGGTTTTGGTATCGGCTTTTGTTTCACTCACCATCACCCCGGTACTGAATATTTTGCTCAACCGCAGAGGTGCCCAGCACGGTAACTTCTACAACAAAACAGAACCGTTCTTTGCAGGAATGGAAAGTGGTTATAAAAATCTTCTGACACGTTTCATCAAATACAGATGGACTGCCTGGGCAATCGTCATTGCTTGTTTTGTCATCGTTTTCCTGGTAGGTAAAAACCTTCAGAGCGAAATTGCGCCTCTCGAAGATAAGGGAAGTGTACGTTTACAGATCATCGGTCCGGAGGGCGCCAGTTTCCCGTACATGATGGTAACGGGCGACAAACTGGCGGATTACCTGGTCGACTCAATTCCCGAAGTTGACTTTTCATTCGTTTCGATTCCCGGATTCGGCGGCTCAGGTGTAAACGGTGGTAGCGGGCGTATCGGGCTTTTACCGGTAAATGAAAGGCGACGTTCGCAAAGTGATATTGCGAAAGACCTCGGAAAAAAAATGGGTCGCTTCAACGATGTAAAGATTTTCCCTATTGAGGAACAGACCATTTCGGTGGGGCTGGGTTCAAGAGGTTCACTGCCGGTACAATTTGTGATTCAGAACCTGGATTTCGAAAAACTTAGAACAGTTGTTCCGAAATTCATGGAAATAGCCAAAGATGATAAGACTTTTCAGAACGTAGATGTTAACCTGAAATTCAATAAACCTGAAGTCGACATAACTATTGACAGGATCAAAGCGCGCGAATTCGGACTTACCGTGACCGATATTGCCAGTGTGCTTCAAAGCGCATTCAGCGGTCAACGCATGGCGTATTTTATTATGAATGGAAAACAGTACCAGGTTATCAGCCAGGTTGGCCTGAAAAACCGGCAGGCGCCTGCCGATATTACTAACCTCTATGTTCGAAATAACAAAGGAGAAAATATTTCGCTTGCTGCAGTAACCAGCATAGTGCCAAATGCTATGCCACCATCGCTGTACCATTTTAACCGTTACAAGGCAGCAACCATTTCGGCATCTTTGGCTGAAGGAAAAACAATAGGAGATGGAGTGAAAGCCATGCAGGCAATTTCCGATAAATTACTGGATGAAAGCTTCCAGACAGCACTCAGCGGTCCATCGCGCGACTACGCCGAGAGTTCCTCCAATACAGCTTTCGCCTTTATACTCGCACTTGTTTTGATTTTCCTGGTGCTTGCTGCACAGTTCGAAAGCTTCAGAGACCCGCTTATCATCATGATTACGGTTCCCTTAGCCATTGCAGGAGCCGTGCTGAGTTTGTGGGTTTTTAATCAAACGCTGAATATCTTCTCCGAAATCGGGATGATTATGCTCATTGGATTAGTTACTAAAAACGGAATTCTGATCGTAGAATTTGCAAACAAGCAGCGTGAGGCTGGATTATCCAAGCATCAGGCGGTAATCGAAGGTGCTACTTTACGATTAAGGCCAATTCTGATGACAAGCCTTGCTACGTCGCTGGGTGCTTTGCCGATCGCGTTAAGCCTCGGAGCGGCTGCAACCAGCCGGATTCCATTAGGGATAGTGGTTGTAGGTGGTATTATGTTCTCGCTTATCCTCACCTTGTTCGTAATTCCGGCAGTATATACTTATGTTTCAGGAAAAAGGGAAGTGGAAGAGCATGTGGAAGAAGAGGTGATATGAGCGGAAAGGGTGTAAAATTCAAAATTCAAAGTTCAAAGTTCAAAGTTCAAAGTTCAAAGTTAGGCTAATAACGATTTACCAATAACGATTCACCAATAAGGATTCACCAATAACGATTCACCAATAACGATTCACCAATAACGATTCACCAGTAACCAGTAACGAGTAACCAGTAACGATTCACCAATAACCGAACAAAATGAATTTCACTATAAAAACCTTTCTCTTGTTTATTGTACTGACTATCCCTTTTGTTGGGAAGGCTCAGCAGCAACTCACATTAAGGAATGCAGTCGATACGGCACTTAGGAACAATTTTGATATACAGATTTCTAAAAACTATGTCGAAATTGCAACCATGAACAATACCTATGGTGTGGCAGGCGGATTGCCTTATGTATCGGCTAATGCAGGCGATAACGGATCGATAACTACGCTAAACCAGAATTTCAGTGACGGAACTGAATCCAATGTTTCGAACAAAGGCGAAAACGCTGTAAATGCAGGCGTATCGGCAGGAATTGTATTGTTTAACGGCTTCAAAATAACTGCTACCAAGGAAAGATTAAGCCGCCTTCAAAACCTGAGCGAAATCCAGCTCAACCAACAAATTCAGAATACCATTGCCGATATCATGATAACCTATTTTGATATTATCAGGCAAAATAACTACCTGAAAATAATTCAGAATACACTGGCTGTTTCAAAACAGAAAATGGATATCATTAATGTGAAAAAAAATGTCGGAATGACTGATGCCGTTGAAATGCTCCAGGCTCAGACTGACGTGAACAGTGCTGAACAATTGCTGGTTATACAAAAGACCATAATCGAACAAAACAAATCAGACCTTTTGCTGCTTATCAATGCGAAAAAGCAAATGGAGTTTTCTGTTTCTGACACAATAATAATCGATCAATCCCTGCAACTGGATTCAATTATCAGCTACCTCAACCGTAATCCGCAATACCTGGGTGCTGAACAAAAAATTCTGATAAACGAACAAATAGTTAAAGAGGTTTCTTCGCAACGCTATCCTTCTATAAAATTGAATGCAGGATACGATTTCTACCAGGCCAGTCTCAACAAAGGAACCATCTCCCTGAACCAGAATTATGGCCCGACGGCAGGCGTGAATATGCAGATCCCGATTTTTAACGGCAACATTTATAAAACGCAGAAGGATGTTGCTAAAATCAACGTCACTAACTCAAAACTGGAAATGGAAAGCCTGCAGAATTCCCTTACAACCCAGGCAACCAAATTATACAGAACGTATTCCACTACCTTGCAACAAATTGATTCACAGCGAAAAAACTTCGAAATGACCAAACAGTTGGTTGATGTAGTGATGCAGCAATTTCATGTAAGCCAGGCTACCATACTTGATGTGAGGGCCGCCCAGACAAGTTTCGAAACTGCCGCTTACCTGTTGGTAAATCTGCTTTATTCGGCCAAAGTGGCTGAAATTGAGCTGAAACAACTTACATACAGTCTGGGCATCTGATTGAGCCAGGAAGGATGTGAGACAGTCAAATAACTGCACCAAATTGGGGCATGCTTATACACAATAATTTTTCCAGATTACATTATTTACTATTCCTGCTTTTACACCAGTAACACTTTATTTCGCTGAGCGACAAGCCATTGATAACAGAATACTCCTTGTATTTTTCACTAATAAACTTATTTCGCAATAAATATTCAGTTCCGTCATAAAGTGGGTAAGCCAGGCCATGTTCGATGGTTACAAGGTCGGTATTTCGCTCAACCATCCTGATATACTTTTTTGATCCTATGTATTTTACAGCAAAGAGAATAGTCTGAAACGTACTCATTTTTTCATAGGCGCATATATGTGCCAGTTCGTGCCCGAACCAGCCAGTCTTAATATTGAAAGATAACTCACTGTATGACAATCCTTTGTTCTTCCCTTCGTTGCTATTAACGATAATATGATAAACCCGTTTCGATCTTTTCCTGAAAATATTAAATGGCGTGGGCCTTGAATTCATTGTTTGTTTTATCGATTTACAGGTAACCCGGATCCGAACATGAGCCAATTCGGGGTAGT
>CAIXAQ010000692.1 GCA_903917425.1 uncultured Bacteroidales bacterium | reverse complement strand
TTTCCATTTCAAAATTTTATGTAATTTAGGTTTCATTATCCGGTGCTTTTCATGCCGTTTGATAATGCCTTATCGTATTTCCCTCTCCTTTAAAACTCAGTGATTTGTATAGAATCGAGTCAAAAATCAATATTCATTCGCCCGAGTATCTTGCGAATCTTCAGGCGTATGCCGGAATCATGGAACAATACCGCACTACCCTCAGCGGAGTAGTAAATGGATCGCCGACGGCCATTGTAAAACGGCATAAGGAACGCGGCAAACTGCTTGCCCGCGAACGCATTGATCACCTGATTGATCCCAACACACCTTTTTTGGAACTTTCCACCATGGCTGCTTTTGGCATGTACGATAACGGGTTTCCTGCAGCCGGAATTATCACCGGCATTGGCGTGATTCATGGCCGCGAAACTATGATTGTGGCCAACGATGCTACTGTAAAAGGAGGAACTTACGTTGCTGAAACCATCAAAAAACACGTCAGGGCACAGGAAATTGCCATGGAAAATCATCTTCCATGTGTTTACCTGGTCGATTCGGGGGGCGTTTTTCTGCCCGAGCAGGCTAAAGTCTTTCCGGATAAATACGATTTTGGGCGATTCTTTTTCAACCAGGCGCGTATGTCGGCCGAAGGAATTCCCCAGATTGCCGTGGTGATGGGTTCATGTACCGCAGGAGGCGCCTATGTTCCGGCCATGAGCGACGAGGTAATCATTGTCCGCAACCAGGGAACCATTTTTATCGGTGGTCCGCCTTTGGTGAAAGCCGCTACCGGCGAAGAAGTAACAGCCGAAGAACTTGGAGGAGCCGAAGTACATACATCCATTTCAGGTGTCGCTGATCATATCGCCGAAAACGACAGCCATGCCTTACAGATTTGCCGGGATATTTTTTCAACACTCCGAAAACCTAATAAACAGTTCCTCGAACTTGCCACTATTGAAGACCCTTTTTACGATCCCCTGGAATTGTATGGTATTGCCCCGGTCGATTTGCGCAAACCGGTGGATGCACACGAAATTATTGCCCGCATGGTGGATGGAAGCCGTTTTCACGAATTTAAAGCCCGCTATGCACCGACTATTGTTACAGGTTTTGCCCACATAATGGGAATGCCGGTTGGAATCGTGGCGAGTAACGGTGTTTTGTTTTCCGAAACTGCCTTAAAAGGGGCTCATTTTATCGAACTCTGTACCTCGCGAAACGTTCCTATACTTTTCCTGCAGAATATTACCGGTTTTATCGTTGGTAAGGAATACGAACGCCGTGGTATTGCCCGCGACGGCGCCAAATTGGTACATGCGGTAGCAAATGCGCGTGTTCCCAAGTTCACTGTCGTTTTCGGCGGATCCTTTGGTGCCGGAAACTATGCTATGGCAGGCCGGGCCTACGAACCGCGACTGCTTTTTATGTGGCCTAATTCGAAAATCAGTGTCATGGGCGGCGAGCAGGCAGCAGGCGTTCTTATCACCGTGAAGGAAGAACAGCTTAAAGCGAAAGGCCTTACCCTGAAAGATGCCGACCGCGATGAAATGAAGAATTCCATTCTTAAAAAATACGAGGAAGAAGGTTCTGCCTATTTCAGCACCGCCCGCCTGTGGGACGATGGAATTATCGATCCCGTTGATACCCGTAAAATATTGGCTATGGGAATTGCCGCTTCGATGAATAAACAGTGGGAAGAAACTAAGTATGGAGTTTTCAGGATGTAGGTTTCTTTGGGTAGGGGTGACAGGGCGAGGGGTGACAAGGCGAAGGATTTAATGACTTTGGGTTCCTTTTTAAACTTTAATTTTTGCTCTTTGCTTTTTGAATTCCCATTTATAATCTCAGCCAAATCATTTGTGCCTGGTGTAAAAAAATAAAAACAAAAAATGAGTAACTATACAACTATAAAACTTGAAACCGGAAGCGGCATTGCAACCATTCAGCTAAGTCGCCCCGGCATTCACAATGCTTTCAACGAGGTAATGATAGCAGAGCTCACGGATGCTTTCAGGGAAGCAGGAAAATCAGCAGAGGTCCGCGTCATCATTCTGAAAGGTGAAGGAAAATCATTCTGTGCCGGTGCCGATCTCAACTGGATGCGCGATGTTTCCCACTACAGTTATGAGCAGAACTATGCCGAAAGCTACCGTTTGTCGGAATGTTTTTACGCCATTTATTCATCTCCAAAACCTACTATTGCCGTTGTTCATGGGGCAGCTATCGGAGGTGCCAACGGACTTCTGGCAGCCTGTGATATAGCGGTTTGTGATGATACTACCGTTTTTTCGCTCAGCGAAGTTAAAATTGGCATCGTACCGGCTTGTATTTCGCCTTATGTGATAAAACGGGTGGGCGAATATGGGGCACGTGAGCTTATGCTCACCGGAAGGCGCATCAATGGACAGGAAGCCGAAAACTACAAACTGGTTAACAAATCGTTGCCTGCCGATCAGGTAGAAAGCTATATTGACCAAATGGTTCAAATGCTGCTTACCAGCGGCCCTGCTGCCATTACACATTGTAAAAATCTGATTGATAAAGTGGTGAACCATATCGATCTCAACGAAGCACTCACCTACACGGCGCAAATGATTGCCGAAATACGAGCTTCGGAAGAAGGACAGGAAGGTATGGCTGCATTTCTGGAAAAACGAAAACCGGGTTGGGTTGGGTAAAATGTCGGATGTGCGATATCGGATGTGCAATGTCGGACGTGTAATGTCGGAATAAAAAATGATTTGTGCTATCGGTCAGAACCTTAGAATTTTCAGAATGAATAGACTTGATATGAATAAAAGAACCATGAAAATGGCTCTTGATGTGATAAAACTCACAAAATTGTTTCCCTTGAGTCAGGAAAGCAAAGTAATTACATATCAAATTATAAAATCAGCGACTTCAACCGCGGCAAACTATAGATCGGCTGGAAGAGGGAAGTCGCATAAGGATTTTATTGCAAAACTGGGAATTGCTGAAGAAGAATGTGATGAAACAGTTTTTTGGCTGGAAATGATTATTGAAGCCAATCTCGCCACAGCCGAACAAACACTACTTATTAAACAGGAAGCATCTGAAATACTCGCTATTATTGTTTCTTCAATTAAGACTGCCAAAATAAACCTAAACCCCTGATTATCAAATCTCACTTTCGACATCCGATATCCCACATCCGACATCTAACATCCGACATTCCAAACTACACATCCCGAATGATTAAGAAATTACTAATAGCCAACCGTGGCGAAATCGCAGTCAGGATTATACGTACAGCCCGCCGAATGGGCATCCGTACCGTAGCTGTTTACTCCGAAATTGACAAAAGCAGCCTGCACCATAGTTTTGCTGACGAAGCATATTGTATCGGCAAGTCCGAACTTTCGGAAACGTATCTTAATATTCCTGCGCTCATCCATATTGCCAAAAGCAGCCATTGCGATGCATTGCATCCGGGTTATGGGTTTCTTTCCGAAAACCCGGCCTTGGTGAAGGCGTGTAAAGCAGCAGGTATCCTTTTTGTAGGGCCGGAGGCTCACGTTATGGAGGTAATGGGCAACAAGGTCGAAGCGCGAAACTTTGTTGAATCGATCGGCATTCCTTTAAGCAAAGGTTTGTCGGGCGATGTGGCAACCATCCTCAGCCAGGTTGGAGAAATAGGATTTCCCGTCCTGGTGAAAGCTGCCGGAGGGGGCGGTGGCAAAGGAATGCGGATTGTAAACGAGAAGAAGGACCTGTCCGAAGCTCTGGAAGCCGCTTCACGCGAAGCGAAAAACTATTTTTCAGATGGTACGGTTTATGTCGAAAAATTCCTGCAGGAACCGCGCCATATCGAAGTTCAGATTTTGGGCGATACTCATGGAAATGTGATCCACCTATTCGAACGTGAATGTACCATACAACGACGGTACCAGAAAATTATCGAAGAGGCTCCTTCGCCGACTCTTACGCCAGAGTTGCGCTCCAAAATGGGCGAAGCTGCCGTTGCCATCGGCAAAGCCATCAGCTATTCGGGTGCCGGAACCATAGAGTTCCTGGTAGACAAACAACTGAATTTCTATTTCCTGGAAATGAATACACGTATACAGGTCGAACATCCTGTTACTGAGTTTACTACGGGGATAGATATCGTGGAAGAACAACTTTTCATTGCTTCAGGCGAAGTGCTCCGGTTAAAACAGCAGGATGTACATCAACAGGGCCATTCTATCGAATGCCGCATTTATGCCGAAGATCCGGCTAATAACTTTATGCCTTCGCCAGGAAACCTTTCACTCTATCAAAAACCTGCCGGCGATTTCATCCGGGTGGATGATGCCATGAATAAGCCTTACCAGGTAAGCAGTTTCTTTGATCCTATGATCGCCAAACTGATCACTCATGGTGAAACCCGCGGGCAAGCCCGGTCCCACATGATCGACGCTTTGAACCATTACGGCATCCACGGTATAAAAAATAACATCAGTTACCTGAATGCCATCATGCAGAGTGAAGCGTTCATCAATAATGAAATTTCGACGGGTTTTTGTTCCGAACATGCTGAATCTTTAAATGCATTTATAAGTGATAACAGGAATTCAATTCCTCAATTGCTGCCGCTGGCTGCCTCGTTAGTAAGTAAATCAAAACAAACAGGGAATGCATCTCATAAAAATCAGTACAATTCCGAAAGCATCTGGAATAAAATCGGATATTGGCGATCTTTAGTGCAGCCGGAATTGGAGCTGGAGGGA
>CAIXAQ010000691.1 GCA_903917425.1 uncultured Bacteroidales bacterium | reverse complement strand
GATAAGGAGAAGAGTGTCGGACAGAAATTCCTGGTTGCCGGAAAGGGTGGTTTCAATATTACTAACTGTCTGATTGAAGATGATTTGTGTAAAAAATATACCCCCGAATATTTTTTAAAAGACGCCATCCTCGATTTCGATTCGGTTTCGGTTCGCGAGTGGCTGCTGGGAATGGGAATTCCGACGTTCGAGGGTTCCAGTGGAAGGGTTTTTCCTGAAAAAGGTATAACTCCAGCCGATATCGTACAAAAGATAAAGGAAAAACTAATCTCTAAAGGTGTTGAATTTCACCTGAAACATGAATTTGTGGGTTTTGATGATGACAAAAATGCGGTGATGAAAGCCGGCCGAAAAAAGATTTCAATACAAGCTAGTTATTTTATTTTTGCTCTTGGAGGTGCTTCGTGGCCGGTGACCGGTTCAACAGGAGAATGGAGAAAGATATTTGATAAAAACGATATTCATACCCTGCCTTTTCAGTCGTCGAACTGCGGGGTGCATGTTAACTGGCCCGAAACCATCAAAGCCAGCCATGAGGGTAAACCGCTTAAAAACATTGCTGTAACCGTAAATAATTTCCGGGCAAAAGGCGAAGCTCTTGTAACTGAATATGGCCTCGAAGGAAATGTAATTTATCCGCTTGTCCCGGAAATACGGAAATCGCTGAATGCAAATGAAGCAGTACAAATCTGTCTTGACCTGAAACCTTTCAACACCGAAGAACAATTGCTTCAGAAAGTGAAAGGCAAAACCTCGACAAAAACAAAAAACTACGCTGAAATATTCAACCTCGACAGTGTTCAACTCGCACTTATCAAAGCTTTTACTGACAGGGAAACTTTCACTTCACCCGAACTTTTTGCGGCAAGCCTGAAAAGGATATCAATTCCCGTTGAATCACTCCGGCCTGTGGAAGAAGCCATTTCGACCATTGGCGGAATTGACCAGGACGAAATGAATCCGGATTTTTCATTTAAAAAACGTCCAGACTGCTTTGCCATTGGCGAAATGCTGGATTGGGATGCCCCAACCGGCGGCTTTTTATTGCAGGGATGTTTTTCGATGGGCCATTGGGTAGGGAAAAAGATACTGGAACGGGAAAGTGCTGATATTATTCTATTATAAACAGATAAAGAGTGAAAATCCGGCAATAGGGCGTTCAGCCCGAAATATTTATTTCTGGCATACCTGCACAAATTGCATATTCCTGAATAAATATATCTGATTGATTCTCAATTCTTAGTGCCCCTTCGTACTCTAAATGCCTAAGTGGTTTTTCTTTCTTTTGTTCTTTCCGGAGTGCACTTAGCTCTTTAAAAACTGATTTTTACCGAAATATTAAATGTCCTTCCAAGTGACCAGAAACCCTTGAACGAATCCAGGTTATGGCTGACCCCATCATCACCACGGATAATTGTTTCTTTATTGAAGACATTCTGGCAGGCGAACTCAAATGAAACCGGGAATTGTTTTGCATTTAAATCGTACCCTGCATACACATCGAACAACGAATAAGCCGGAATCCGGTAAGGTTGGGTCCTGTCATCCGGGTTGTTCCTGTTCGCCGGATCGAAATTGGCATAAAGCCGGTTAAAATACAGCCAATCGGCCGAAAACCGGAATCCGCTGATTGTACGGTATTCTGCCGAAAGTCCCACCTGCGTTTGGGGTGCATCACCCACATACAAACCTTTGGCGTAAACCATCATGCTATCAACCAAAACCTGGTTATCGTTGTAAAAACTGGCCACAACATCATTCTGCCATTTCCAGTCGCCGATGGAAACTGTAGCAGACAAGGATAGATTTTGTAAAAGTTTGTAACTCAATTCTGCTTCAATTCCTTTATGAACCGCATTCAGTCCGCGGACCAGCGAACGGGGAATACTGTCAGTCAACTGTATGTTTTCATCCGAAAGCATAGCTTTATCCTTCCAAAAGGTGTAGTATAAGTTAATGCGTGCGGTTACTTTGCTGTTTGCAAAAGAATAACCAGCCTCGGTAGCCGTAATTTTCTCATTAACAAGATTTTGAGCAACCGTATTATGATAATTGGTAAAAACAAATTTGTAATAGGGCTCACGCGAATAGAACCCTGCATTTGCATAAATATTACCTGATTTACCGGTTTTAAAGCTTGCACCACCTTTAATATCGAAGCCGGCTTTGGCAACAGTTTCGCTCATAGGATTCTCAATATAATTATACGGGTCTTCGCGCCTGTAATGTGTTCCCGACACGGAAGATGCAAGGAATGAGGTAAATCTGCCTTTTGTGTATTCAGCCTGGCCAAACAGGTTTCCATACCCTATCATCGAGTAATTGTCAACATTGATCACGTCGCCAGAATGTTTTATCTGTTCACGGCCGGATACTCCGGCAAGCGACCAGGCATATTGTTCTACCCAGAAATCGCCGCCCATCAGGTCGTCGACAACTTC
>CAIXAQ010000690.1 GCA_903917425.1 uncultured Bacteroidales bacterium | reverse complement strand
AGGCAGGGAAAATCACTGCAGGATGCACGCGAAGGCGGCTGCAGCGGTTGCATCGAAGTGGGCGCATTCGGTAAAGAAGCATACCTTCTGACCGGTTACCTCAACGTGCCGAAAATTTTCGAAATCACCCTGAATAACGGGATCAATCCTGTTACCGGGAAAATGGCGGGAATCCAGACCGGTGATCCCCGTAACTTTAAATCCTACGAAGAACTTTATAATGCTTTCCTGCAACAACTTCGATACGTGGTCGATCAGAAAATGCGTGTAAGCAATTATATCGACCGCATGTTTGCCAAATATGCACCGGCTCCTTTCCTTTCGGTGGTAATCGACGATTGCATCAGCAAAGGCCGCGACTACTACGATGGCGGCCCACGATACAACACCAGCTATATACAGTGCTGCGGTCTGGGAACGATAACTGATAGCCTGGCAGCGCTTAAGAAACATGTATTCGAAGATAAAACTTTCGGAATGGACAGGGTATTGAATGCCGTACTGACGAATTTTGAAGGAGAAGAATTACTCCGGCAGACTATCATGAACCGTACGCCTTTTTTCGGCAACGACGATGACTATGCCGATTCAATTGCTGTGAAAGTTTACAACGATCTGGTTGAGACCATTGATGGAAAACCAAATATCAAACCGGGCGGAAAATACCACCTGAACATGCTTTCGACAACCTGCCACGTATATTTCGGCAAGGTAATGGGCGCTACTCCAAATGGACGATTGGCCGGAAAATCCATTTCCGATGGCACATCCCCATCTCATGGGGCTGATACACACGGTCCATCGGCGGTGGTGAAATCACTTACCAAATTCGACCATGTTAAATCGGGCGGCACGCTGCTGAACCAGCGGTTTTTGCCAAGTATGATGCGCAAGGACGAGGACATCAGGAAGTTAGGCCAGTTGATACGTAGCTATTTTACGCTGGGTGGTCATCACATTCAGTTTAACATTGTAGATACAGCCACCTTGATGGCGGCCCAGGCCTGCCCATCCGATTACAAGGATTTGCTTGTAAGAATGGCCGGTTACAGCGATTATTTCAACGATATGAATGCCGACCTTCAACAGGAGGTGATTGAACGGACAGAAAATGATTCGTTTTGATTGTGCATAGTGCACAGTGCATAGTGCAGGGAGCAAACTATTTACTCAACCGAAGCACCAAGCACCAAGCACTAAGCACTAAGCACAAAGCACTATGCACAAAGCACTAAACACCAATTCACCCCAATGTCCCAAAGCCTGGTTTTCGATATAAAACGGTACGCTATTAATGATGGTCCGGGTATTCGTGTTGTGGTCTTTTTCAAGGGCTGCAACCTGCACTGCGCCTGGTGCCACAACCCGGAAAGCATTTCGGCAAAAGCCGAAAAAATGTATGCCCCGGCAAAATGCATCAAATGCGGTTCCTGTGTCGGAGTATGTCCAGAAAAAGCCCTGACGCTGACCAAAAAAGGCATTATTACGGATACTGACCGTTGCAGATTATGCGGAAAATGCGCAGATATCTGTCCCACAAAAGCCATCGAAATGTCAGGAAAAGTGATGACAGTGGCCGAAATAATGGATTGTATCGAGAAAGACCGGATGTTTTTCGACAAGTCGGGCGGTGGCGTTACCTTTTCGGGAGGGGAACCTCTTGTTCATACAAAAATGCTGATTGAATTACTGGACGAATGCAGACAAAGGGGAATCCATGCGGCAGTGGATACGGCCGGAAATGTAGCTACCAAAACCATCCTGGAAGTTGCCAAACGAACGGATTTATTTCTGTATGATTTAAAAATGATGAATTCAGCACTCCATAGAAAATGGATACATGCAGGTAACGAAAAAATTCTTCATAATCTAAAAGTTCTGGCTGCAACTGGCGCAAATATCATCATCCGTATACCGCTTATAGGAGGAATAAATGATACCGATGAAAACATGGAAATGACTGCGAAATTCGTCTCTGACCTGGCAGGTGATAAAAAGGAAGTCAACCTCCTCCCCTACCATAGTATCGCTCAAAACAAATACATGAAACTAGGCAAACCCGATGATTTTGAAAAGCTGAAGGAACCGGCCAGGGATTCATTAATAAGCGCCATTTTCATTTTCCGGAAATTTGGAATCACAGCAAGTATCGGAGGTTAATTATAATTGAATTTTGTCTGGCATTGATGCGAAATTAAGAATACAACAATACCTTTTTATGAAGTCATTTAAAATTTTTACTGCAGCGACAATTATATGTCTTTTATCTTCAGCGATTTACGGACAGAATCAAAAATTTACGCGCCAGGATACCTTACGGGGAACGGTCACTCAAGAGCGGGTTTGGTGGGATTTATCTTATTACCATCTTGAGGTAAAAGTAAATCCACAGGATAGTTCACTGCAAGGCCGCAACACCATCAGGTACAAGGTATTGAGCGAATACCAGTTTATACAGATCGATCTTCAGGAACCCATGCAAATAGTAAAAGTATCGCAGGATGGAAAAGCACTTGCATTCAGACGCGATGGTAATGTTTATTTCATCTCCCTGGAAAAAGAGCAAACTGCCGGCGACTTTAACGAAATATTAATCGACTTTGAAGGAAAGCCAAAAGTTAGTGTAAAACCTCCCTGGAGCGGCGGTTTGTCGTGGAAACGCGATGCCAATCAAAACCCGCTGATTGTAACTACCTGCCAGGGCGATGGCGCAAGTTTGTGGTGGCCTTGCAAAGACCACCAGTACGACGAACCCGACAGCATGACAATTTCAGTTACAGTGCCCGAAGGACTTACCGATGTTTCGAACGGAAGGCTGCGTACCAGTATCAAAAATTCCGATCATACAACTACCTATAACTGGTTCGTTTCAAACCCAATCAACAACTACTGCGTTAACCTGAATATTGCTGATTATGTGCACTTTGGCGAAAAATACCAGGGCGAAAAAGGATCTTTGGATTGCGATTATTACGTTTTGAGTTATAACCTGGAAAAAGCAAAACTCCAGTTCAGGGAAGTAAAACGAATGCTGGAGGCACTGGAATATTGGTTTGGCCCCTACCCGTTTTACGAAGACAGCTACAAACTTGTCGAAGTTCCTTACCCCGGTATGGAACACCAGAGTTCGGTAACCTATGGCAACGGATACGAAAACGGGTATGTAAAAACAGATGAAAGCAATACCGGCTGGGGATTTAAATTTGATTTTATCATTGTGCACGAATCGGCTCACGAATGGTTCGGCAACAGCATTACCAGCAAGGATGTTGCCGACATGTGGATCCACGAAGCTTTTGGTGCCTATTCCGAAAGCCTTTTCCTGAACTATCATTTTGGCAAACAGGCATGCAGCGAATATGTAACCGGAACTCGCGCCAAAGTGAGGAACGACCGCCCGATCATAGGGCCATATAATGTGAATACCGAAGGATCGCACGACATGTATTACAAAGGGGCCAATATGTTACACACGCTCAGGCAGATAGTTGACGATGACGAAAAATTCAGGCAAATGATAAGGGGATTGAGCAAACAATTTTACCATCAGACAGTTACAACGCAGCAGATTGAGAATTATTTGAGTACGGCTGCCGGCAGAAATTTAACCCCGTTTTTTAATCAATACCTGCGCGATGTAAGAATCCCTGTTTTTGAATACAGGCTGGAAAAAGATATTCTAAAATACCGCTGGAACAATTGTGTGGCAGGCTTCGATATGCCTTTAAAAATCACCGTGAATGATAAGCCCGAATGGGTTTACCCGGCTACAGACTGGAAACAGCTCAAAGTGGACAGGGATGCAAAGATAGTAACAGATATCAACTTTTATATTCAGGTCAAAGATTTGAGAGATCAACCGTAAGTATTCATTATGTCATCAAAAAATTGCCCCCGCTTGCGTATGTCTCCTGATAGGTAATGATACAATCCCCACATCGCATATTGTCAATAACAGGTGCGAAGATTCGTGCGGCAATGAGGCATATAACAAGTATATTATCCCGTTTTAGATTACTTCGGGGAATTGCTCTTGAGGTTCACACAGGTTTCGGACTTTGATTTTTAACCTATATAAAATGCATCAACAGAATAATTATGGATATATTTTACTATATTAGCAGAAATAATATCCTGAGGCCATTATTGATTGTATTAGCATCTGTTCTTAATAAATCAAAAGCGAAATGAAAACTTATATTTTGCGTAGTTCATTTATATTATTCGCACTTGCTTTGATGTGCAAAGTTGCTTTTTCACAAACGGAATACACTTTTCCATTGGATGCAACATCGAAATGGAATGTTGTAAGGACATATATTGTTAATGTAGACTATCCACCTCCACCCCATAGGGTATCTCGTGTAGAAGAAGCAATATACTACTTTGACGGGGATACGCTGATTAATGGGATACTATACAAGAATTTATATGCCGATATTAAGAAGGAGAAAATGTTATCCGCTAATCAGTATGATTATTATTTTCATCAATTCGTATGTAGGTTTTATCAGATTAATGGAAAAGTGTATCAAACTGGCCCAAGTGT
>CAIXAQ010000689.1 GCA_903917425.1 uncultured Bacteroidales bacterium | reverse complement strand
GGCACTGTATATAAGAAAGCCGGTGATGATCCAGGCGGCAGTGTCGGCCAGGTTGATGGTGTGCTGGTGCATTTCTTTATCCATTGCGAACAAAAGCATGACCAAAGCATAAGAAATGAGCATCCGTTTGATGCCAATAAAAAACTTATGCATGGAGAACTTTTCTTTTTTGATGGACCTTGAAGCAATTATCCCCAAGAAAATATCGAGGATAAAGGCTGCAAACATCACATGGAACGCCCCTTTCATTTCGGTAAAATAGCCCATAAAAGCAAAGAATAGCCCTGTTACTATATTCCAATAATGGGCGAATGACCAATCTACAAGTGTTACAAGTCTTTGAGGCATTTTCATATTGTTTTAAAACAAAATAAATGAGAGAATTAGTTTGACAAAAGGACAAAGGTTAACAGGTGTAAATATCCAGTTCTGCTAAACTCAAACCATCCAAAAGCAGGTTTACACGAATTTCTTTTATCAAAAAATAAAAACCGTTTCCGGAATAAATTTGATTGAATTTGAGTTGTTTTAACTGTGCGGGTGTGAGAATGGCTTTGAAGGTAGCCGGTTTCGTTTCATAGGCCAGCCATTGCAGAAATTCCTTGTATTGGGAAGTAAAGAGCGCATCCGCATTGAGTTCAGCAAAAAAAGAAGGATCTCCCGGATAATCTTCATAGCGACACGATCCGAGCGGGTAAGGCTGATCGAGGCTGTCCAGAGCCATTCCTTTGTAGTACAAAACCTGCAAACCATATTCAGCGCGTAAGCTATCAGGAAAACCTTCGATGGTACCAACCTGTTCTGTTTTTGGGATGGTCCAAAGCCTGGCAGGGAATATTGAATAATCCAATTCACGGTGAGTAAGTATTGGAGAAAACTCGGTTTCGACGGTCAGAAACGGCTCTGTTCCTTCAGAATATACCAAGGGAAATTTCTCAGAAAAAAAGCACCATTCCAGGATATATGTGTCCGGATTGTACTGGAAAATATAGAAGGAATGGTTGAGCAATACAAAATACATATCATTGGCAGCATTTCCGGAAGTTGGCAGGTCGCGTGGATCCGCAACTTGCCCTTTGAGAATGAGTTTGGAATTGAGTTCTTTAATCCGGTTCAGGTATTTATCCGGATTCGCTTTTTTCAATTCTAGTTTAATTCCTTTGTATTCGGGTGAAATGGTAATTTTTGGATAAGGCAAAAGTATTCCCGGGAAAGGAGTTGCCGGATTATCATTTGAGATAATGTGAGTGCTTTTGCAATTAATAAAAGTAACAGTAAGCAGGTTGTTATCCACTACCGGATAATACCCTGTGAGCTTTGATATCCAGTTAATGAAATCGGATTGTGCAATTTCCGGCACATGATCTGAAAGGTTGAATGTTGGCTTTACCGGCATAAGGGCAACATTATTTCCGAAAAAGGTATTTTCAACAAGGGCATTAAACAATACCATGCTCTTATAAGCATTTGATTCGAAAGGGTTGTTTATGCAGGTATAACCGGCTTCGGTTATAATTTTGGAGAGTATGGTATTAAGGTAAACGAAGGGAGTAAACAGGTTTGCAGCAAAAAGAAATTCTCCTTCAATTTCTTTGCTGAGTATTAAAGGGAATTGCCCGTTATGGAAATAATTTTGCACCGGGAAGTAAAGTGAATAGGTTGTTTTCAGGCTCAGGTTGTCGAGCATGAAAGCATCATCCGGAAAGTTGTCTGTTAGTAAGGTATTGGAAATAGGGAAAATGGCAAAATCTGTTTCCTCCTGGGTAAGCTGGTCGGCAATAGTTTGAGTAAAGACATTGATGCCACTGAATTCGACGGTAAAAGCTTTTATCCCTAAGTAGGTTTTATATACGTTGTATTCGGGAACGCTGACAGCTTTGGCTTCGATGGTGATAGCATCCCCGGCAAATAGCGATAAGCTGATTTCTATGGTACCAGAAATGTTCCCGGAAGTAAAAGATTCGGAATAGATTGCAGTGCTGTTTTTTCTGACGGTGACCAAAACGCTACCTAAGTAAATAAATGTATTTACAATTATTTTCAGATTGCAATTTCCTGCAAAAGGAACAATAAACGTTTTTCCGTTTAGGGCAAAAGAATTGGTAAGATCTTTTAGGATCTTGTTTGGAGCGTCGATCACATCGGCAAAAAACTGGTTGTAATTTCGTTTACAAAGGATTTCGGTATCAATAGCAGCTATTGAAAGGATATCGACAATTACCTGCTCCCCTCCAAGGTCCAGGTCTTTTAATGTTTTACCGAAAAGTTTCCCAGCCAGTTCGCCGTTGTTCACTTTAAAGGCAATTTCAAACTGTTCGGCATCGGCCAGGGTAACAATGCAATTGCCCTGGAAGCGAAGTGAGCCAGCGGTGATCAGGTAAGGCAGTTCTGCCGTTGCTCTGCCGTGGCGTTGAATGCGCTGAGCCTGGTTAAATTCGGAGCGAAGCACATCAGAAGCCGGGAAGGATGTATTGAAAATGTAGCTACCAGGAATTTTACCATCTTCGGGAATGAAAATTGGCGACCTGAGCACCAGCGGGAGGCTGGTGCCAGGTGTAGCCGGAATGACGGATTCGCCAATTTTGACTTGCATGAGTTTTAAATTTTATTAATTTTCATCGCGAACGAACCAGCAAACAGCATCAACCTGTTCCTGAGTGAGGTTGGAAGCATCCGAAATATTCACAGCGTGGATGGCTGGCATTTCATCATTAGGGATGATATCCGATAAAAAAGAAATATAAGCTTTAGAATCATCCTCGCGCTCCTTAATAGCATCCTTGTATTTTTCTTTAAGCGAATTGATTTCAGCGATGAGGTCGGGGTTTGCAATATCCACCATAGGCATATTTTCCATTCCATTTGCTGTTTGAGTAGGTTGTAACATTGCTTTCCCGTTTTCATCTTTCAGCAGGAATTTACTTCTTATTTCAGTAAATTCTTTCTGATAGGCTTCAAATTCGGAAGTAATCGGAATTCGTGAAGCTGCGGAATTCATTTTTTCGAATGATCGCAGGTGCATAAGGTTTTTGCTTCGTGCATAGCAAAGTTTATCTCCCGGGAG